>CAMOEO010000012.1 GCA_946612175.1 uncultured Verrucomicrobiota bacterium | reverse complement strand
AACGGGCGGTGCTCCGAGGTGCCGGTCGCCATGTAGTCCCAGACGCGGCCGCCCTGCTGCGGGATCATCGCGGCGATGGCCTTGGCGGCGTCCATCACCGAGCCGCCGCCGAGGCCGATCACGAAGTCGACGCCCTCCGCGCGGCCGAACTCGACGCCCTCCTGGACGGTGGGCTCGAGGGGGTTGGCCTGGATCTTGTCGAAGAGAACGTGCGCGACGCCCGCGGCGTCGAGCTCCGCCTCGAGCGCGGCGAGCGAGCCGTTCGTTCGGGTGGACTTGCCGTTGGAGATGACGACGAGCGCCTTCTTGCCGGGCAGCTTCTCCTCGTGGAGCTTCTTCAGGACGCCGGCGCCGAAGAGGACCTTGGTGGGAACGTGGAATGTGTAGCTCATGGGATGTCAGGGGTTGAAGGGGTTGAAACGGTTGAAGGGGTTGACGGGGTTGAAACGGTTGCGGAAGTCGCGGCCTTTGCGTTCTAGAACTCCGAGGCCCAGGTCTTGAGGTCGTCCGCGGAGACGGACGCGCGGAAGCGGCGGCCCTCCTTCACCTTCGCCTCGGGGGCGAGGGCCTGGAGGTTGGCGGTCGAGTCGCCCATGCCGCTGCCGCCGGAGGTGGCGAACGGCACGACGGTCTTCCCGGCGAGCGCGGCGGCGTTGCTCTCGACGAACGTGTCGACGATGCTCGGCTCGCGGTACCACCAGATCGGGAAGCCGACGAAGACCGTCGCGTAGTCCGCGAGGTTCGTGACCGCGCCCGCGATGGCGGGGCGGCTCGCGCGGTCGTTCATCTCGACCGAGCTGCGGCTCTGCTTGTCGCGCCAGTTGAGGTCGGCCTCCGTGTAGGGCGTCTCGGGGACGATCTCGAAGAGGTCGGCGCCGATGGCGGCGGCGAGCCGCTCGGCGACGCCCTTGGTGGTTCCGGTGGCGGAGAAGTAGGCGACGAGCGCCTTGTTCGTGCTGTTCATGGTGGCGGAGTCCGTCTGGTTGGTGGTGGATGCGTCCTGCGCGCAGCCGCAGAGCGGCAGCGCGGCGAAGGCGAGGAGGGCGAGAAGGGAGGTGGGTGTTTTCATGGTCGGGTTCTCCGGGTGGCGGGGTGACTGCGCGGCGGGGTCTTTCCCGTCCGTCCGCCGACAAGTCTGCCACAATCCGGAAGAAATAACAAATACCGATTTTCAATGGCGATTGATTTGATTTACTTATGGCTAGGAGAGTGCTAGAATCCGGCGGCATGGAACTCCGAACCCTCCGCAACTTCGCCGCCGTCGCGCGCGCCGGGAACGTGACCCGCGCCGCCGAGGCCCTGCACATCTCGCAACCGGCGCTCTCGATGCAGCTGCGCGAACTGGAGGAGGAGATGGGAGGACCGCTCCTCGTGCGGCGTCCGCGCGGCGTGGAGCCGACGGAGCTCGGCGCGCGGCTCCTGCGCCGCGCCGACGACATCCTGGCACTCGCCGACCGGACGCGCGACGAACTGCGCGGCGCCGGCACCGGGGGCCTTTCCGGAACGCTCGCCGTCGGCGCGGGCGAGACCGAGGCCTTCGCCACCGTGGCCGGCGCGATCCGGGCGCTCTGCGCCGAGAATCCGCGGCTGCGCATCGACCTCACCTCCGGCAATGGCGAGGACATCGGCGCCCGCATCCGGAACGGCACGCTGGACCTGGCGTTCTTCGTGGGGCCGGGCCGCTACCGGGGCTTCGACTACATCGCCATCCCCCACGCCCTCTCCTGGGGCCTGATGCTCCGGCGCGACGCGCCCCTCGCCTCCCGCCGGGCAATCCGCGCTCGGGACCTCGACGGCCTCCCGATCCTCCTCACGCGCCAGATGATGGTCGGCGAATTCCTCTCCGGCTGGCTCGGCCACGATTGCGGCAGGCTGAACGTTGTCTGCACCTACAACCTTGCCTACAACGCGGCCGTGATGGTCGCGTCGGGGCTCGGCGCCGCGGTCTGCATCGACGGGATGGTCCCGTCGGTCTACGCGGATCGCGTCGCGTTTCGGCCCTTCGCCCCCGAGGTCGCCAGCGACGCGTACCTCGCCTGGCGCAAGGGCGTCCCGCTCTCCCGCGCCGCCGCGGCGCTCGTCGCCCGCGTCCGCGAAGTGACGGACGCGCACCCCGCCACGCGCGGATGAGGCGCCGAGGCCGCCGCGGGACGCGACGCTCGTCGGCTCGGGGGAGGCCCGGCGTGGCGTGCGACCAGCTCCTCCGGCTCTCGGGCGGCTCCGGCGGCCCGACGCCGCGCCGGGCACGCCCCCGCGGGAATCCACGGCCCCGGACCTCCGGCCATTCCACCGAATTCCGGTTTTGCGGCCGGGCCGACATTCTGATAGAATCCGCGCCATGACACGCATCCTGTTCGTCTGCCACGGCAACATCTGCCGCAGCCCGATGGCCGAGTTCTGCCTCAAGGACCTTGTCCGCAAGGCCGGGCGCGAGGGCGAGTTCGAGATCGCCTCGGCGGCGCTGCACGCCGACGAGATCGGCAACCCGGTCTATCCACCCGCACGGCGCGAGCTCGCCGCGCACGGCATCGCCTGCGACGGCAAGACCGCCCGCCTCATCGAGCGCGCCGACTACACGCGCTGGGACCGCATCGTCGGGATGGACGACGCGAACCGCCGCGACCTGCTCCGGCTCTTCCCGGGCGACCCCGACGGCAAAATTTCGCTCCTGCTGGCCTGGACCGGCCACCCCCGCTCCGTCGCCGACCCGTGGTACACCCGTGACTTCACCACCGCCTGGCGCGACGTCCTCGAAGGATGCCGCGCGCTGCTTGCCGCCCTCTGACCGGACATGACGATCGATCCCCGCACCCCCTTCGACTCCGTGCCGGAGGCGTTCGACCGCTGGCGGCCGCGGTACTGCGACGGGCTGTTCGACTGCGTCGCGGCGCGGGCCGCGCTCGGTCCCGGACGGCGGAGCCTCGAGATCGGCCCGGGCACCGGGCAGGCGACGGAGTTCGCGCTGCGCACGGGCGCCGACTGCACGGCCGTCGAGCTCGGCGCGAACCTCGCCGCGGTCTGCGAGCGCAAGTTTGCGCGCTACCCGAACTTCCGTCTCGTCCGCGGCGACTTCGCGGCGATTCCGTTCGAGCCGGCGTCGTTCGACCTGGTCTACTCCGCCGCGACGATCCAGTGGATCGGCGAGGAGGTCGCCTACCCGCGCTGCCGCGACCTGCTCCGTCCCGGCGGGACGCTGGCGATATTCTTCACGAAAAGCGACTACCGGACCCCGACCCCCGCCCTCTACGCCGACATCCAGAAGGTCTACGACGCGTGGTACCGCACCGACACGCCCTACACGAAGCGTTTCGACTACGAGAACGCCGGCGCGTGGGGCTTCCGCGACATGGAGCGCCGCGAGTTCCCGTTCCGGCGCACCTACACGGCGGAGGACTACGTCGCCTTCATCGGGACGCACTCCGACCACATCGGGATCCGCCCCGACTGCCGCGAGCCCTTCTTCGGCGGCATCCGCGCCGCCATCGAGCGCCACGGCGGAAGCCTCGAGGTCGTCGGCGCCTACATCCTCTACCTCTGGTCGAAGGACGGCCGCGCCGGCGCGGCCGCCAGGACGAGGGCGACCATGGTCAGGTAGGAGAGCGGGACGAGCGCGAAGGAGCGGGCGAGCCCGAAGCGGTCGCCCGCGAGGCCCATGAGCCACGTGAAGAAGCCGCATCCCGGCACGCCGGCGCAGGACAGGACGATGAAGGCGAGCGTCGAGTCGAGCCGCGGGAGACGGTCGACGCAGAGGCTCTGGATGCTCGGCCAGAAGGGCGCCGAGCCGATGCCGCAGAGGAAGAGCAGCAGGAAGAGCGCGGGCTTCACCGCGCCCGGCGGGAGGGCGTCGGCGTGCAGCGCGAACGGGACGACGAGCGCGGAGACGGCCGCCCCGAAGAGCCCGACGGTCACGACGAGCCGCTTGAGATGGCGCTGGGGGACATAGCTCCCGAAGCCGGTCCGTCCGAGGAACATCCCGGCCGAGAAGGCGGCCGTGCCGAGCGCGCCCGCGAACGCGCTCGTCCGGAAGTTCAGGCGCACGAAGGTCGTCGACCAGAAGGTGAGGCAGTATTCGCCGCCCCCCGCGAAGAACATCGCCGCGAAGAAGAGCCAGAAGCGCCGCGTGCGCAGCAGCTCGACGAGCCGCCGCCACGTGCGCGACGGCGGGTCGGCCTGCGCGCGCTCCGGATACGGCGTCCGCGACGGCAGGAAGAGCAGCAGCACGGGAAGCAGCGCGACGAGGGCGACCGCCGCGAGGATGGCGCGCCAGTGGACGCGCCAGACCAGCGCCGCGCCGGCCAGAAGCGCGAAGGCGAAGGTGCCGAGCGACCAGAAGCCGTGCGTGAAGTTCACGTAGCGTCCGGGGTCGTCCCGGTGCATGTCCTGCACGAACGGCGTGCCGAGACCCTCGACGACGCCCTCGCCGAGCCCGGCGAGCAGCAGCGCGGGCAGGACGAGCAGGTAGGACGGCGCGAAGGCGCAGAGCAGGAGCCCGGCCCCCATCGTGCCGACGGCGACGCCGAGCGAGCGGCGGTTGCCCCAGCGCGCGGCGGCGAACCCCGCGAAGACCATCGAGGCGCACATCGCCAGGCTGCGGACGACCTGGAAGGAGCCGCCCGTCGCCATGCCGCCCTCCAGCAGCGGGAAGCGGAGGTCCTCCGCCATCTCCACGAGCACGACGGGGATCGCCAGCGAGGAGGCGGCGTAGGAGGCGAAGGTGAGGAACGCGGCGTAGTCGAATCGGCCGAAGCGCAGCCGCGCGCGTCCGGAAAGTGGTGCGGAATCCATCGTGTGTCCCTGCGAACTCGGTTCTGGAAACTCCCGCAACGCCGTGCTGGCGCAGCGGCTAGCGGTAGTCCCGAATGCGGACGTCGATGCCGGAGCCTGCGAGCAGGTCGGCGACCCTCTGGATCGGCGTCTGGCTGTAGTGGTAGGGGAAGAGGACCTTCGGCTGGACGGTTTTCGCCGCTCTGGCGGCCTGCTCCGGCGTCATCGTGTAGGGCTGGTTCACGGGAAGGAACGCGACGTCGACGCCCTTCGCGTCCGCCATCTCGGGAATGTCCTCGGTGTCGCCGGCGAGGTAGATCCGGAAGCCGCCGAGCGTAAGGACGTAGCCGTTGTCGCGGCCCTTGGGGTGGAACTTCTCGCGCCCCGGCGTGGTGTTGTAGGCGGGAACGGCCTCGATGGACACGTCCCCGCGCACCTGCGCGCGCTCGCCGTTGCGCAGCGCGGTGCCGTCGCCGAGCATCCCTTGCACGGCCGGGTTGGCGTAGATCGCGGTCCCCTCCTTGCGGAGCGCGGCGATGGCGTCCCGGTCGAAGTGGTCGAAGTGCTCGTGCGTGACGAGGATCAGGTCCGCCTTCGGGAACCGCGCGTAGTCGGTCGTCGGCTCGCACTTCGCGCCGACGGGGTCGACCTGGATTTCGAGCCCGTCGTACTGGATGCGGACGCTGGCGTGCTTGATGCAGGTGAAGACGACGGCCTTGCCGTTGGGGGCTTCGAACGCGTCGGTCTGCGCGGCGGCCACGTCGTTCGTGCCCGCCTTGGCGAAGAGGGAGAGGAGGTTCATGGCGAGAATGGGGAGGAGGGTGCGTGACATGGCGCACAGTCTACCACATTCGCGACGGCGCGCAAGTCCGGGCTCGTGCACGTCGCACGGTCTTATGGACGCGGGCTCATCATGCCAGCAGTTCCTTCGCGAGCGTCTCCAGCGCGTCGGCGAGGTCGCCGTCGGGGCCCGCCGCGGCGAGCCACGCCTCGCGGATCTTCGCGGTCGTGCGGCTCTTGAGCCGGTAGAGGGCGTTGGGCGTCGTGCCGTATTCCGCGGCGAGCGTCGCCGCGGGGATATCCTCCTCGACGAGCCGGAGGAACATCTCCTTGCTCCGTTCGGACATCCGCTCCCCCGCGAACACGCGGTCCACGAGCGCGCGCCACAGCTCGCGCCGCAGCGCCTCGCGCTCCGCCTCCGCCTCGCCCTTGCGCAGGACGGGCTCCGCCGCCGCGAGCGCCTCGGCCGCCCTCGCGGCGAGCCGTTCGCGCCTGGCGAACGCGAGCGCCTTGTTGCGGACGACGCCGAAGAGGAAGTCGCGGAAGCGTCCCCGCGAGCGGTCCCACCGGCGCTCCGGCAGGAGCCGAGCGAGTTCGACGAGCGCCTCCTGCGCGATGTCGTCGTCCCACGCGGGGTTCAGCCACGGACCCGATCGTCGCAGGATCGCGAGGTAGACGCGCGCGACCGGCAGGTAGATCCGCGCGAACCGCGTCCACGCCTCCGGCGGCGCTCCCGCCGCGCCCAGCGCGTCGAGGAGCGTCGTCGAGGTGTCCGGCGCGGGGCCGCCGATCTTCCGTGCGCGTTCCATGATGCGCGATTCTAGCAAAGCGCCCGCCGTTTTGCTAGACTCCCGTCCGCATGGAGAACGCCCCCTCCCATCTCGCTCCTGGCCGCCCCTTCGGCGGCGCCTTCACGCTGCTGCGCCCGCTCGGCGCGGGCGGCGCGGCATCGGTATGGCTCGCGCGCGAGGACGCCCTCGGACGCGAGGTCGCGCTCAAGATCCCCGCCCGGGACGATCCCGCCGCGCGCGGGCGATTTCTCGACGAGGCCCGCGCGCTCGCGGCCGTGCGCCATCCGGGCGTCGTCGCCGTGCTGCGCTGGGGCGAGGACCCCGCCACGGGACTTCCCTTCTTCGCGATGCCCGTCCACCCCGCCACGCTCGCGAACCTCTTCGCGCGCCAGCCGCGCCTCCCCGAAGCCGACGCAGCCGAACTCGGCCTCGCGCTCGTCCCCGCCCTCGCCGCGCTCCACGCCGCGGGCCTCGCGCACCGCGACCTCAAGCCGTCCAATGTCCTGCTCGACGCCGCCGGCGCGCCCGTCCTCGCCGACCCGTGCGGCCCCCGTGGCGGCACCCCCGCCTGGGCCGCTCCCGAGCAGCTCGCAGGAAAGAACGACAACTCGGTGCTCGCGCCAGTCGGCGGCGCCGCCGCCGACTGGCACGCCCTCGGACTGCTGCTCTACCGCGCGCTCGCCGGCGCGCTCCCGCCGCCGCGCGGCATCCTCCCCGTCGCCGTCGAGCCGCCGCGCGGCTCGCTGCCGCGCGACCTCCGCCCGCGCCCCTCGCGCGGCTGGGAGCCGCTTCTTTGCGCCCTGCTCGATCCGGATCCCGAGACGCGCCTCGCGGATCCCGCCGCGATTCTCCGCATTCTGAGCCGCCTCCGTCGCCGTGCGCTCCTTCGCGCCCGCCTGCGCCGGCTTCGCCGCCCCGCGCTCGGCGTGCTTGCAGCCCTTGCCGTCGCGGCGCTGCTGTCGTTTGCGGCGATCCGACTCCCTTTGCCGCCGGCATCCGGTCCGTCCATAGACGTCGCAACCGGCGCGGTGTCGGGAACGGCGCCCATGCACGAATCCCCGACGAAGAGCTGGACGAGGAAGGTTGCGGCGTCGTTGCGCGAACTGCTCTCCGCCGCCATGCGCGATCCTGCGCCCGATGCGGACAACCGCATCGTCGTTCCGGAGGGCGCCATCCTGCTTTCGGGCGACCTCCCCCCGGCGACTGCCGATCCTCCCGTGATCGTCCTCGACGGCGGCACCCTCCGGTTTTCCCCCGGTTCGGATGTCCTGCGAGAGGACATCGAGCGCTGCGAGCGCTTTCTGGCGGACGCGCCGGATGACGCGACCGCGACGCCGCCTGTCCTTCCGCCCCGCAAGGAATGGTTCGCGAGCCCGGTCCTGGTCACCGCCCGCGGCGGTCATCTGGACGTTGCCGATGGCGACATTACGGCCTACGTGACCAATGCGGTCCGCCGCGCTCCCGGCGTCGATTCCTCGACGCTGCATGTGTTCGGCTTTTCCGCCGTAGTCATCGAGCGCCGCCTTCGAGACCCGGGCCTTTCTGTCACGGGCGTCGGTTCCGTCGCCGAGTTCCTCCCGGACGGCCAGATGCGCAACCGCCGCTGGTTCGACCCCGACGATCCGTTGTAGGACGGCTCGGTCAGAACTGCCCGTCGGACATCGTTTCGTTCGCGAGGACGCCGTCCTGTTCCCAGAGCCCTCGAGGTTCCGAGTCCGGATCTGCGGGCGCACCGCCCGTCGGTTCCGCGGGAGCGCCTTCCGGTCCGGTGGGAGATTTTCGTTCCAGGCGGCTCCGGGCGTCGGCCACCGCCTTCGACAGATCCCCGGCGGAGGGACGGCATCCGGACGTTTCCGAATCGGGCACGGCAATCACGGCAACCCAGAGATTGGTCGCCGGTTGCGTCTCGCAGACAATTTCCGCACCGGCCGGGCCCTCCGCGTCGGAACTCTTTCCGCGAAGGGCGCTCCACGCGGCGCGGCGTTCCTGCGGCGTCGCGACCTCCGGCCATTCCGCCGATTCGAAGAGTCGGCGGTCCCATTGCCCCCAGGCGAGGATCCGCGCCTTTCCGAAACCGACGGAGGCGCCAAAGCGGTCTTCGGACGCCGCCCGTCCGACGCAGAACACGAAACCGCCGACGACGACGGCGTTCGTCGAAAGGATCCCCTCGCGATTCTGCGCGAAGATCTCGCCGGCTGCGGCGGACGCGTCCGCCGGGAGGGCGAGGAGCGCCGCCGCCGCGAGAACGGCGGCGGCGGCGAGACGGTCAGAACGCGTCTTCATCGGCATCGGCGCCATGGCCCTGGAACGAGCCGTTCGGGTTCGCGACCGGCTGCGGCGCGCGAACCGATCCCGGACCGGCCGCGGCGTCCATCGAGCGCTTCATCGACTGCGCTCGCGCGGCGGAATCGGGGCTCCACGAACAGACGGCGCCGTAGATGGTCTTTCCGGTGAGGGGATGCCTGCACTCCCAGTTCTTCATCGTGGCGATTCCGGAAATCTTGAGGGATTTCGCCACGGCCTCGACGTTCTGCCGATACGCCGAAACGTCCTCGTAGGATTCGGCGGCGTTTTCGAACTCCTCGACGCTTTCGGCGTTCAGGGCGGCGGTCTCAACGGCGACGGATTCTCCGGCGAATTCGCGGATGGCGGCCATCGCCTGCATCTTGGCCTTGTTGCGCGCTGCGTTGGCGGAAGTCGGCGAGTCCGAGACGGCTCCGGCCTGGCCGAAACCGATGAGGACGAGATTGCCGTTTTCGTCGATTTTCTGCTGGACGCCGAAGGTCGAAAGCAGCACCTCCTTGTCGGCCGGAATCTGGTCCTTGATCGGGCGTTTTCCGACGCCGGAGGGAAGTTTCCCCCCGAGCGAAAGGGAGCGGGCCATCGCCTGGAGCTTCGGGCTCCAGACGGCAACGACGCCAATCTGTCCCTTTTCGCCGGCAGGCACGCCTTCGAATGAACACATCACCTGCATTCCGGTGATCTCGGCCCTGGCGGCAGCGGAAATGGCCTTCTTGTAGAGGTCGCCGTTGAGCTGCTTCTTGGCGACGCGTTCGCGTGCGGCCCGGTCGGCGGCGTCGGGATCCAGCCCCTCGGCCCGAAGGGCGTCATCGAGTTTGGCCACGACGAGCCGCTTTATTTTGGACCCGATGCTCAATTCGTCCCGTTCCGCCTCTTCGTTTCCGCCAAAGTTCCCTTCCGCATAGTCATGTTCGGTTTCGGTACGGATCGCGAGTTCGAGGTATTCGGCCATTTTCGCCTTCGCGTCGAGCATGGCCTTGTTGTAGGCGTTGACGCGCGAATCACCGTAGCTGCGACTGTCGAGCGGTGCCTGGATGACGCCGTATCCGACGGCGACATAATAGGACGAACCGTCCTTTTTCGTGTTTTCCCCTTCGGTCATGCCCTTGGAGGAGAGGTATTCGGACACGATGTCCTGGACGGTCTTCCGCTCGACGGCCGCCTCGTTGGCGACAGCGTCTTCGGGGGAGGATTCCTGCGCGTATGCGGCGCAGAACGCGGTTGCGGCGGCGAGCGCCGCGAGGAGGGTGCGGGATGCATTCATGGGTCAGTTTCCTATTGTTCGGTGTGGAAAAGCGGTCTACCAAGTGAGCAGCCAGGTGTTGGCGTCGCACGAGACGGTGTCGGGGCGCATGGCCGCGCTGGGAACGGCAGTACGGATGGCTTCGTCTGCCAGTCGTCGCAGCGAATCCATGTCCATCTGGCAGCGGAAGGCGATTTCGGCGGAGCGCGCGGCGGCGTCGACGGAAGCGGCGGCTCCGTTGCAGCCGGGAAGAGCGTCCACCGCGGCGCGAATGGCCTCGAACGTCCCGGCGTAAATCTCCGAATAGTTGTCGAAGACCATCCGGACGTCACGTCCCGAGGCGGCCATCGTGCCGATCATGGCGTCGAGGCGTTCGTGGATCTTTTCGTGGATTTCCTTCATGGCGAGATCGGCGGCGTTTCGAATGCGGCGTCGCCGGTCGCCGATGAAGGAAACCGCCTTGCGCGGGTCATTGTTTACGGCGAAGCATTCCTTGCCGGTGGCGGCATCGAGCATTCGGATGGTGAGCGTGAGCCGCGTGCCCGAGCGGCCGTCCATCGGGTGGGTTTCGTCCACGAATTCCCATTTAGCCCAGACGAGGTAGTCCGCGTCGCTCCGGTCGGCCGTGAGCGGACACTTCCATTCCGCGAACTTTTCCTCGAGCATGGCGTCGAGCTGGTCGTCGCCTGTCCTGCAGACGTGGAACTTCACGTCTCCGAACTGTGCGAGCGCTGCTCCGTAGTCGTCGACGAGCCTGTTCCTGGCGACCTTGGCGATGATCGTCACCTTGTAGGTTCCGTCCAGGTCGGCCTCCTCGACAACACGGAACTCTTCGATGAATCCGCCCGCGTTCGCGAAGACTCTGGCGCCGGCGTTGAGGTTGAGCGCCGCTTCGGTCGAGGCGACAGACGACCCCAGCACCATCTCCACGGCGGCGGATTTGGCCGAGGCGAGCGCAGCCTTCTGTGCGGCGGCGACGCCGCCTTTGGCGATCGGCGCGAATCCGCTCGCAGACACGGTGTCCGGCCCGAGTTCCGTCGTCTTCGCCGCGAGCGCGGCGGAGGCGTCCGTCGTCTCCGAGGACGAGACGAGGACGAGATACTTCTTTCCGCCGGCTCCGTCGACGGTTCCGACGACCTCCGCCCCCCGCAAGACAGCGTCGACATCGACGGTGATCTTTTGGCGGAACGATTCGTGCGTTCCGGTGCCTTCTTCGGCGGAGAGCTCCTCGACCTTCGTCTCTTCCGATGCGTCGACGGTTTCGCCGGATACGAATCCGGCGATGAGGCGTTTCCCGACGAGGCGGGCGCGTTGCAGCGCTTCCGCATCCCCTCCGCCGTGCGCCGGAACGATTTCGGAGACCGCGGCGACGTACCACAATCCGCCATCCGCGGTGCCCGGACGGACGGTTTCGCCGTCCGCCGCCATCTCGCGCGCAATGTCGAGCCACGGGGGCACCGCAAAGGCACCACCCGCCAGCAGAGCCGCTGCGGCGCAGACGGCGGAGCAAGTCTTCGAGCGTCTCATGATGACCTCCCTACTTTGCGACGCGATATTTGTCGTCGTCGACGCCTTGCTTCCACTCCGGCGGGACGGGCATGCCGTATCCGACGGCGTAGACCTTGTTGTCGTTCAGGAAGCCCTTGGGGTTCGCCTTGAAGAGCTTCAGGAGGGGCTTCGCGTCCTTGTCCTTCTCGTTCCAGCGGCGGACCTCCAGTTGCGATGTGCCGGTCTTCTTCGGAAACGCGGCGGCGAGGGCAAGCGGGATGTCCACACCTCCGTCGTTCACGAAGACGACGCACATCTGGTTTGCGCCGACGCCGTCGAGCTCGCCCTTGTCGAGCGTAAGCTTCTCTCCGGTGGCGGTTGTGCCGGTGATGCGGCCGCCGACCGGGTATTCGTTGCCGAGGCGATTGGCGATTTCGACGACCGCCTTGAGCGCGGCCTGCTCGATCGCCTGCTTCTCGTTATCCGGCGTATCCTGGAAGCCGCCGGTGACGCGGCCGGTGATGCCGATGAACTGCGAACGCGCGGTCTGGCCCTTGGCGTGTCCCGCGAAGGCGACGTCGCCGGTTTTCAAATCCTCGCAAGAGTAATCGACGTAGACCTCGTAGATGACGAGCGTGTCGTGGTAGCGTTTCTCCTTCTCCTTGGTTGCGGTAACCTTGCAGGAGAGCGCGATGTCGGCGTCCTGCTTCACGCCATCCTCGCCCTTGCGGATGTTCTCGGCCAAGGCGGCGCCGCGGTTGTAGTCGCTGCGGACGGTGAAGCGGTTGAGTTCGGCCATGGCCCCCTGAAGACGCGCACCGAGGTTCTGGCTTGCAGCCAATTCGCGCTCGACGAGCCTGCCATCGGAGTCGATCACCTTCTCCTTGCCATCGATGGACTCGAAGAAGACATTCATCCGGATCTTGCGGAAGTTGTCGGTGTTGTAGCCGGGCGGAAGCGTGATCGTCGGCCTCTTCATCAGCTCCTCTTCGGAAAAGGTCGTGATCTTCGGTCCGAGGTCGATGTTTATTTCCGGCGTGGAGCAACCGCAGAGCATGGCGAGTCCAGCGGCGGAAAGGAGAAGGGAGGGAGTTTTCATGGGAAGGGCAAGGCTTTCTTGCGGTTGTGAAAATGTCGGCGGGCCCGGAGTGCCGGCCCCGCCGACTTGGGGCTACTTCTCGATGGGATAGTCCTTCATGAACTTCTGTGCCATCTCATCTTGCTTGTTCAGATCCTGCCAGTAGGAGCAGGCCTTCACGGCGTCGGCGAGCTGGTTCTTGATCGTATTGACTTCGGTCGCCGGCTCCTTCAAGGCGGCGGCGAGCGCAAGGGGATTCTTCCCCTTCATGGAGTCGAGATTCTTGATCTGGGCGACGGCCCCGCCAATCTTGGCTCCGTCTTCGACGAGTTTGGCTGCGATGCCGGCGAGTTTTTCTCCGAGCGTTGCATAGTTCTGGGACTCGACAAACTTCCCGTACTCTGCGGCGGCGGCGCGATCGGCGTCGGAGAGAGCCTTGCGGATTTCCTCAATCGGGGTTCCCGCGTTCTTGTCGCGCATGATGGCCTCGTAGATTTCGCGTCCGGCATTTCGCGCCATGGCCCGGTCGGAGCCGTTGGAGAGATAGCCGTAGACTTCGCCGGGAATGACGGCGACGCCATTGATGATGGAGGCTACCTGCGGATCGTTGCTCTTCGAGACGACCATCTTCGTGTCAGCGCGCCCGGAGCGCCACCGCTCGTATTCTTCCTGGAGGCCGATCGGCGCAGACGAAGCGTCGCCCCCCTGATCGCAGTATTTGATCAAGGCGAGCCGATTGATTCTCCCGGCGTCGATGTAGGCTTCGGGTACGGCCCAGACAACGCTGATCGGCCAAAGAAGGAAGTTTGCCGCTCCCGACAGGAAATGCGATGGATGGCCTTCCGTTCCGGACGCGAGGTAGAAACTTCCGAATCCCGGAAGTGCGTTGAGAACTGCCGCACCGGTTTGGCTGTTGGGAGCGGAAAAGCCCGCTGGCGGCGTTTCGAGCGTGATACGCTGTTCGGATAGCTTCTGGAGACGTTTCTGGTCGGAGACGCTGATGTTCACGCAGCCTGCCAAGATCGCGCCGATGCAAAGCGCGGTGGCTGCAACGGACAAGGGCTGATGGTTGTTCGCGCGGTTATCGGGTGAATGAAACATTGTATGTTCCTCCTCCGTATTTGAAGCCAATTCCCGAAAGGCTCGTGCCATCGGAAGATAACGTTAGCCGCCAGGTGTCGCCATCCGGGCAGTCGTCCCGCAGGATCACGCTGCTTCCCGACACTCTGCCGCTGCATTCCCTGGTGTCTCCTGCACCCCAGGTCCAGGAACCGCTCAAGGAGCCACCTCTTTCGCGAAGGCGGAGAACGGTTTTTGTCTGGCCCGTTCCCGCGTGTCCGTACCAAGTGCCGGAAACGCCGTCCGGGGCCGACGGCTTGTCGGGCGCGGAGGCGGAAGGCTCCGTTTTCGATGGTGACGAGGAGTCGGACTTGTCCCCATCGTGAAAAAGCCATTGCGCCATGCAGTATTCATCGTCTTCGCACCCCGTCAAGGCTACGCCGGCGCAGAGGAGGGCGACGAACGCGCAAATCTTCGTTGTTTTCATGGCTTCGGCATAGACGCGTCCTCTGCGCACCGCTGGTTGCGTGTGCGCAGAGGAGCGCTCATTGCTACTTCTCGATGGGGTGGTCCTTCATGAACTTCTGGGCCATCTCATCTTGCTTGTTCAGATCCTGCCAGTAGGAGCAGGCCTTCACGGCGTCGGCGAGCTGGGCCTTGATCGTGTTGATCTCCGCCGTGGGCTCCTTCATCGCGGCGGCAAGCGCGATCGGGTTCTTGCCCTTCATCGAGTCGAGGTTCTTGATTGCGGCGACGGCCCCGCCGACTTTCGCGCCATCGGTGGCGAGCTTGGCGGCGATGCCGGAGAGCTTCTTGCCCAGTGCGGCGTAGTCCTGGGCTTTGACGAACTGTCCATAGTTGGCAGCTGCGGCCCAAACATCGTCTGGGGTCGCCTTTCGGATTTCTTCCATGGGCGTTCCAGCCATGATGTCGCGCATGATCGCTTCAAATGGTTCACGACCGACGTTGCGGGCCATGGCCTTGTCGGCGCCTTCGGAGAGGTAGCCGTAGACTTCGCCGGGGATGACGGCGACCCCGTTGACGATGGCGGCGACCTGCGGATCGGAGCTCTTCGAGACGACCTGTTCGACGGGAGCGCGCTTGGAAGCCCACTTCTGGAACTCCGCCTGAACGCCGTCGGTTTTGTCCGATCCGCCGGTGGAGGCGCAGCCGGAGGCGAGAATCGCGGTCGCCGCCAGAAGGCAGGCCGTATGGAATTTGGTGGTATTTGTCATGTTTTGTTTTCCTTCCGTTCCCCGTTCCTGTTGCCGTTGGCACGCGGGGAAAGGAAGGGGGCGCGCCTCCGGGATTGTTTCCGCAGAAGGCACGGCCAAGCGCCTTGGGAACGAAACAAGCCGAAGACACGCCCTCGGGGCGCGCGACGGACAAGCGCGTTCCACCTTTTGAAACCGGCGCCGAAGCGCCGTTTGGCCGTTTCTCTGCGGTAGGGTTGCTTGTCCAGATCGAGATCGATGCTGGCGCCGCGCCGCTTTCGCGTCGCGACAGGGCCGGATGATACCCGATTCGCGCGTCCGGGGCAAGCGGAATCGTCCGCCGGCCGCGCGGGTGTGCCTTCGGCAAATGAGGGAAGACCCCCGCGGCCGGGCGCGATGCGCTTGGCTGGCTTGTGAGGCACGGCTGCGCCGCGCGGCTTCATTTGTTGCGAGAGGTCCATTCACCTCTCTATTCCGCGAAAGTCGCCAAAATCTGACGCGAGCGGTATACGGGCGACGACTCCGCCCTCCCCGAACCCATCCCGTCACCGCCCCCCGAGCGCCACACGGGCGGCTTCGGGCGCTTCGGCGCCCGCAACCGCCCGATCCGCGCTTCGGCTCTCACGGGGTGGGGTTCGGGGAGGGGCATGGCCCCTTCTCCCGTCAGTCGGCGGGAGCAGCGCCCGGACGCCGGGCTTGCGGCGTGACGTGGTAGCCGGCCGCCTGAGCAAGCGCGCGGTCGTCGTCGAAGTCGGCGCCGGGCGTCGTGAGGAGCGGACCGGCGATGCCGGCGTTCATGCCGACGAGGACGCACCTGGCGGCGGTCTCGTCGGTCATGTCGCGCCGGCCGCCCGCGAAGCGCAGCGGCGTGGCGGGGTTCGCGAGGCGCAGGATCGCGACGGCGTCCACGGCGCGCTCCGGGTCGGGGACGCCCCGCGCGCCGAGGGGCGTGCCCTCGATCGGGTGGAGGAAGTTCACCGGGATCGAGTCGGGCGCGACGGCGCGGATCGTAAGCGCGAACTCGACGAGCTGCTCGTCCGTCTCGCCCATCCCGACGATCCCGCCGCAGCAGATCTGCATCCCGAGGCGGCGCGCGGCGCGGAGCGTCTCGAGCTTCTGCGCCTGCGTGTGCGTGGAGCAGAGCGACGGGAAGAGCGAGGGCGCGGTCTCGAGGTTGCAGTGCAGGCGCTTGAGCCCGGCCTCCTTGAGCTTCGCCAGGTCCGCCTCGGAGACGAGCCCGAGCGAGCCGCAGAGCTCGATCTCCGACTCGCGCCGCATCGCGCGGAGGGCCTCGCAGAGCGCGTCGACGTCGGCGGGCGTCTGCGCGCGGCCGCTCGTCACGATGCCGATGCGGTCGGCGCCGTTCGCCTCGGCCTCCTTCGCGGCCTTCGCGCACGCCTCCGCGCCGATCCAGCCGTGGCACTCGCAGCCCGTCTTCCAGTGCGCGCTCTGGGCGCACCACTTGCAGTTCTCGGGGCAGCGCCCGGACCGCGCGTTCACGATCGAGCAGAAGTCGAAGTGCTTCGGCGCGAACGCGACCGTCACGCGGTGCGCGGCCTCGCGCAGCTCCTCGCGCGGGGCGTTCTTCAGCAGGTCGACGAGCTCCTCCGCCGTGGCGGGGTCTCCGCCGGCGATCAGGCGGTCGGCAAGGGCAGATGCGGTTGTCATGGTTGAAACGGTTGAAACAGTTGAAACGGTGTGGCCAGCGGCACTCGTCACTCGTCACTCCTCAACGGGGCGCGCAGCGCCTCGTTGAGGCTGCCGGTGCGGTAGCCGCGGAGATCGAGGGAGACATAGGCGAAGCCGATTGAGCGGAGGGCGTCGGAGAGTTCCGGCGCGCGGGCGGCGAGGCGGGGAATGTCGGCGGGCGAAACTTCGATGCGGGCGACGCCGCCCGCGTGCGAGCGGACTCGCAACTGGCCGAGTCCGGGGAACGCCGCGCGAATCCAATCCTCGGCGCGGCCGACCCGGTCCAGGCCCTCGGCCGTGATGCGTTCGCCGTAGGGGAAACGCGAGGCGAGGCAGGCGAAGGAGGGCTTGTCGGCGGTCGGAAGGCCCATTGCGCGCGAAAGCGCGCGAATCTCGGCCTTCGTCAGGCCTGCGTCGCGCAGCGGGCTGCGGACGCCGAGTTCGCGGATGGCGCGGCGGCCGGGGCGGTAGTCGCCGTCGTCATCGACGTTGGATCCTTCCAAGACCGCCGCAAGGCCGTTTTCGCGCGCGAACGCGACGAGTTTGCCGAAGAGCTCCCGCTTGCAGTGGTAGCAGCGGTCCGGCGGGTTTTCCGCAAAGCCCGGCACGTCCAGCTCCTCCGAGTCGATCACGACGTGGCGCACGCCTTCGGCGCGGCAGAAGTCGGCGGCTTCGTCAAGCTCGCGCTTCGGGAACGAACGGGAGCGCGCGGTGACCGCCACGACGCGATCGCCGAGCTCCTCGTGCGCCACGTGCAGAAGGAACGTCGAATCGACGCCGGACGAAAAGGCCACGAGCGCGGAATGCGCCTCGCGCAAGGATGCGCGGAGGGTTTCCAGTTTGGCGGAGGAATCGTTCATGGGCGAGGATTCTACCAAATCGGCGGGGCGGCGCAACGGTTGGAATGGGGGTTGCGGGATCAGGACGGGCGGACGGCGATGGCCTCGACCTCGAGGCGTGCGCCGCGCGGCAAGGCGGCGGCCTGGACGCAGGAGCGCGCGGGGAACGGCGCGACGAACGCGCGGGCATAGACCTCGTTCACGGCGGCGAAATCGGCGAGATCGGACAGAAAGACCGTGGTCTTGGCGACGTGCTCAAGCCCGAGGCCGGCGGCGGCGAGGATGGCGCGGACGTTGGCGAAGGCGCGCTCGGCCTGCGCCGCCGCGTCGTCCGGGATTTCGCCCGTGGCGGGGTCGACGGGAAGCTGTCCGGAGACGAAGACGAATGGCCCGGCGTCGATTCCCTGCGAATAGGGACCGAGCGCGGAGGGGGCGGAAGGGGTGGAAAGGGGGGACATGGCAGTCGTTCAGTCCGCGGGGAAGAGGCCCTTGCTGAAGTAGCGGTCGCCGCGATCGGGGAAGAGGACGACGACGTTGCCGCGCAGTCCCGAGCGGATCGCGCGCAGCGCGGCGGCAAGCGCGGCGCCGGAGCTGGAGCCCGCCACGATCCCCTCGCGCCGCGCGAGGTCCCGCGCGGCGTCGAACGCCTCCTCGTCCGCGACCTTGACGACCTCGTCGACGAGCGCCATGTCCATCGTCTCGGCGACGAAGTCGTTGCCGATCCCCTCGATGTCGTAGTCTGCGTGTTCGCCGCCGCCCATCGTGGAGCCGACGGGGTCCGCGAGCACCGCGCGCAGCGCCGGGTTCCTCTCCTTGAGGTAGCGCGCGACGCCGCTGAAGGTGCCGCCGCTGCCGGCGCCCGCGACGAACGCGTCGACGCGCCCGCCGAGGTCGCGCCAGATCTCCGGGCCGGTCGTCTCGTAGTGCGCGCGCGGGTTGGCCGGGTTGCGGAACTGCCCGAGCACGACGGCGCCCGGCGTGGCGGCGGCGATCTCGTCCGCGCGCCTCTCCGCGAGCAGCATCCCGCCCGAGCGCGGGGTGCGGACGATCTCCGCGCCAAGCGCACGCAGCAGCGCGACCTTCTCGCCGGAGAACTTGTCCGGCACGACGAAGACGACCCGGTAGCCGCGGCCGATCGCGGCGAACGCGATGCCGATGCCGGTGTTGCCGGCGGTGCCCTCGACGATCGTGCCGCCGGGGCGCAGCGCGCCGCGCCGTTCTGCATCATCGATCATCGCGCGGCCGATGCGGTCCTTGACGCTGCCGCCGGGGTTCGCGAGCTCGAGCTTGGCCCAGAGCGTGGCGCCTTCGGGCAGGTCGAGGCGCCCGAGCCGCACGAGCGGCGTTTCGCCGATCAGGTCGGCATAGGAGGAGTAGAGCATGGGAAAAAGGGGGGGATTGGGGTTTGGAAATCGGGTGGAGAAGACGCGGACGTCCGCGTTCAACACCCGCCCCGCGTCCCGCTCGCCGTCGACGCCGCGCGCAGCGCCGCGTCCACGTCGCGCCAGATGTCCTCTGCGTCCTCGATGCCGACCGAGAGCCGCACGAGCTGGTCCGTGATCCCGACCTTCGCGCGGATGTCCGCCGGAATCGAGGCGTGCGTCATCGTGGCGGGGTGGCACGCGAGCGACTCCACGCCGCCGAGCGACTCCGCCAGCGCCACGAGCCGCAGCGCGCGGAAGAACGGCCGCGGGTCGAGCCCGTGCGCGAGCTCGAAGGACACCATCCCGCCGCCCGCCGCCGCCTGGCGGCGGTTCGTCCCGTAGCCCGGGTCCGACGGCAGCCCCGGATACCAGACGCGCGCCACCGCGGGGTGCGAACCGAGCCGCCCGGCGAGGATCTCCGCGTTCGCGACGTGCCGGTCCATCCGCACCGCGAGCGTCTTGAGCCCGCGCAGCAGCAGGAACGAGTCGAACGGCCCGAGCACCCCGCCCGTCGCGTTCTGGACGAACGCGAGCGACTCGGCCAGGTCCGCGCGCGCCGTGACGGCGAGGCCCGCCACGAGGTCGCTGTGCCCGCCCAGATACTTCGTGGCGGAGTGCACGACGACGTCCGCGCCGAGCGCGAGCGGCCGCTGCAGATACGGCGTGAGGAACGTGTTGTCCACCACCACGAGCGCCCCGCGCGCCTTCGCGACGGCGGCGACCGCCGCGAGGTCCGTCACCGCCAGCAGCGGGTTGGCCGGCGACTCCAGCAGCACCGCCCGCACGTCCGGGTGCTCCTCGAACGCCCGCTCGAACGCCTCGGGCTCCTCCCCCTCCGCGAGCGTCCAGCCGACGCCGAACCGCGCGAAGACCTTGTCGAGGAT
Organism: uncultured Verrucomicrobiota bacterium; assembly: GCA_946612175.1. Classification (GTDB taxonomy): domain Bacteria; phylum Verrucomicrobiota; class Kiritimatiellia; order RFP12; family UBA3636; genus UBA3636. The sequence goes on along the minus strand of CAMOEO010000012.1, from coordinate 1,785 downwards.
GCGGAACGAGCCGCCGTAGACGGTGCGCGAGAGCAGTACCCGGTCGCCGGCCTTCAGGAGCGAGAGCACCGCGCCGATCGCCGCCATCCCGGACGCGAACGCGAAGCCGTGCGTCCCGCCCTCCAGCTGCGCGATCGCCGCCTCCAGCGCCGCCCGCGTCGGATTGCCCGTGCGCGCGTATTCCCACCCCGTGTTGTCCCCCAGACCCCGCTGGCGGAACGTCGAGGTCTGGTAGATCGGGACGTTGACGGCGCCCGTGGCGGCGTCGCCGTCCGGTCCGGCGTGGACGGTCTGCGTGGAAAGGGAATGCTTCATTGTCGAACCACTGCCGAATGGTTGTGAAGAATGGCCGCGATCCCCTGCGAATGGGGGCCGATCGCGGAGAGGCGCCGGCGCGGCGGATGCCGCGCCGGCGCCCTCGCGAGTCGCGCGCTAGATCGCGTCGAGGGCGCGGTCGAGCTCGGCGACGATGTCATCGACGTGCTCGATGCCGATCGAGAGGCGGACGAGCTCCGGCAGGACGCCGCCCTTGCGCAGGTCCTCGTCGGAGAGCTGCGAGTGCGTGGTCGAGGCCGGGTGGATGACGAGCGACTTGGCGTCGCCGACGTTCGCCAGCAGCGAGAAGATCTCGCCGTTGAGGGAGTCGGCGAACTTGCGGGCTTCGTCGGATCCGCCCTTCACGCCGAAGACGACCATCCCGCCGGCGCCGTCCGGCAGGTACTTGGCCGCCAGTTCCGGCTGCGTGAGCGAGGGATACTTCACCCACGCGACCTTCGGGTGGCTCTGCAGGTGCTTCGCGACCGCGAGCGCGTTCGCGCTGTGCTTCGCGATGCGCAACGGCAGCGACTCCACCCCTTGCAGGAAGATCCACGCGGCGTCCGGCGCGAGCGTCGGGCCCTGGTTGCGGATGCCCACGGTGAGCAGGCGCAGCGTGAACGCGACCGGGCGCAGGGGCTCGGGCAGGTCGTGCGCGAAGCGCAGGCCGTGGTAGCCGGCGTCGGGCTCGTTGTAGAGCGCGAACTTCGGGTCCTTCCAGTCAAACTTCCCGGAGTCGACCACCGCGCCGCCGATGCCGGCGCCGTGGCCGCCGATCCACTTGGAGAGCGAGTGGATCACGATGTCCGCGCCGTGCTCGATCGGGCGCAGCAGCGCCGGGGTCGTGAACGTGGAGTCCACGACGAGCGGCAGACCGTGCCTGTGCGCGAGCGCGGCGTAGGCCTCGATGTCGGCGACGTCGAGCGCCGGGTTGCCGATGGTCTCGACGAAGACGAGCCGCGTTTTCTCGTTGATCAGCGCCTCCGTCGCGGCGATGTCGTTCACCGGGGCGAAGCGGACCTTGATGCCGACGTTCGGGAGGATCGCGTCGAACTGCGAGAACGTGCCGCCGTAGAGGTTGGAGGCCGCGACGATCTCGTCGCCGGCGCGGGCGATGTTCGTGACGGTGAAGAAGATCGCCGCCGTGCCCGACGAGAGCGTGAGCGCCGCCGCGCCGCCCTCGAGCGCCGCGAGGCGGGCGTTGAGGACGTCGTTGGTGGGGTTCATCAGGCGCGCGTAGATGTTCCCGAGCTCGCGCAGGCCGAAGAGGTCGGCGCCGTGCTTGCTGTCGCGGAAGTTGTAGGCCGTCGTGCGGTAGACCGGGACGGCGCGCGCGTTGGTGGTGGGGTCGCCCTTTGCGGGCTGCCCGGCGTGGACGGCGAGGGTTTCGAGATGGAATTTGCTCATGGAGATTGCCTTTCGGGAGGTTGGCAGGTTCGCAGGTTGACTGGTTCGCGGGCCTGCCGGTGT
>CAMOEO010000011.1 GCA_946612175.1 uncultured Verrucomicrobiota bacterium | reverse complement strand
CGCGCATCCGCGCGAGAAGGCCGATTGCTTTCCGGGAATGAATACCGCCCTAGCGGTAGACCGGGCCGAGGTGGGCGCAGGCGCGGAAGTCGTCTCCGCCGAAGCGGTCCCGCTCGTCTCCGGCGCCGAAGCGGCGGGCGAAGAACCGTTCACTCCCCGAGGAACTCCGCAAGGTTCCCGGGGCGCGGGACGGTGCGGGAGACGGTCCAGATCTGGAAGAAGCGGGACGGGTGGCCGGCGGTCTCGACGTCGAAGTCGAGGGGGCCGGCGGCCGGCGCGGCCCCGAAGCCGACGCAGATCCAGTCGGAGGGGGCGGCGGCGAGGTCGTCCGCGGCGAAGGCGGCGTAGTGCCGCCCCGGCTCGGGCTCGGCGAGGCGGATGCGGAAGCTCTCGGCGCCGCCGTCGCTCACGAAGGAGAGGCGCGCGCCGGCCCTGGAGGGGGCGACGGGCTCGACGACGAGCGGGTCCTCGGCCGGCAGATCGGTCCGGAACCGGGCGCGGAAGTCGCCGGTCGCGCCCGTGCCGGCGAAGGCGACGCCGTGCGCGGCGGCCGCGGCGGGGTCGAGCGGAATCCACTCGGCGCCGTCGGAGGCGCGCGCGCGGAGTTCGCCGTCCACGGAGACGCGAGCGCGCGGCGGAACGGCGGAGAAGTCGAGGTCGACGGCCCAGTCGGCCCACGCGCCGGCGGCGGGCGCGTCGCCCGAGAGCGCGGTCCAGCCGTCCGCCCCGGTCCAGGCGTGGAGCGCGGCGCCGCCCTCGCCGGACGCGCGCCGCGCGAGCGCGACGAGCGTCCCGGCGAAAGGCGCGGCGGACGGCGCGGAGGAGGCGAAGCGCGCGCGGCCCTCGACGCGCACGAGCGAGCCGGGAGGCGTGGCGGCGGGGTCGGCGGCGGCGAAGCGCAGGAAGGAGCCCTCCGGCAGCGAGACGGCGAGCGCGCCGTCGGCGAGCGTCGAGCCGTCGCCGGCCGGGCGCGTCCACGCGCCGCCCGAGGCGGATTCGGCCGCCGGCGTGTTCCAGGCGGCGCCCTGCGCATAGCCGTCGGCGGTCCACTGCACGTCGAACCAGTCGACGAGCCGCCGCGCGACCACGCGGCCTTCGCGCACGGCGGGATTGAGCTCCGGCGCGGAGAGGACGAAGCGGAAGACGTTGGTTTCGCCGAGCGCGACCTCGAAGGCGTTGGTGTAGGCGCGGCCCGCTTCGGGCGAGGACCAGGTCGCGGCCTCCGCTCCGTTCCAGAGGAGCGCGAGCGTCGCGCCCGCGGCGGTCGAGTCGACGGAGACGGAGACGAGCGCCTCGGCGCCGGACGCGGCGACTTCGGCGACCGCCGGGCCGAGCGCGAGCACGGCGGGCGCGGGCGTCGCGAAGGAGAGCGTCGTCTCGGCGGTGCGGCCGTTGGAGGCGGTGGCGAGGAGCGTGACGACGTAGGCGGTCTCGGGCGCTAGGCCGGCGAGGGAGAGGGTCTGCGAGCCGGGGGCGGTGAAGATTGGGCAGGACGGAGCCTGCCCATCAGGACTCAGCGTGGCGACCACCTCGACGGTGTCGGCGCCGGCGCCGAGGTCGGCGAGAGTGATGGAGAGCGTGGCGGTGGAGTGGGAGGTGGCGGCTGCGGAGCAGTCGCCGAAGACCGGCGCGGTGAAGGCGAGGGTCTCGAAGGAGACGGGCTCGAGGGCGACCGAGCCGGCCGAGGAGGAGACCGTGGCGCGGAAGGCGTACTCCGTGCCGTCCCGGAGGCCCGCCAGTGCGACCGGCACCGGGCCCGCCGCGTCCGCCGTGGCCGTGCCTTCGCGAACCGTTTCGCCGCCGAGCAGCAGCGACCAGGAGACCGTCGCGGAGTCCGCCTCCTCGCCGAGCGAGGCGACGTCGACCGAGACCGTCGCGTCGGTGTAGGCGACCGTGCCGACCGTGAGCGTCGCCTCCGGCGGATCGAGCGGATCGGCGTCCCAGTAGCGGCCGCGGAAGTCGCCGAGGGTGCCGCGGCCGAGGAAGGCGATGCGGGAGACGGAGTCGGCGTCGGTCGCGATCCAGTCCTCGCCGGTCGCGGCGGCGGCGGCGGGCGCGCCGCCGAGGAGGTAGCGCACGCGCGGCGCGGAGGCGGAGGAGAAGTCGAATTCGGCGGCCCACGAGACGCGGGCGCCGTCGGCGGGCGGCACGGCGTCGAGCGCGACCCATGCGCCGTCGGCGAGGCCGTAGACGGCGTCCTCGGCGAAGGAGAGCCCCGCGATGCCCTCGGGCGCGGGCCGGCGGCCGGTGCGGACCACGGCTTCGCCCTCGACGCGGGCGTCGCAGTCCGCGCGGCTCGGCGAGGACGGGACGAAGGAGAGCGCCTCGGCGCCGTCGAGCGCGAGGCCGCCGGGACCGAGCGCGGAGGCGTCGTCCGGCGTGCGCGTCCAGGTTCCGCCCGAGGCGTCGGCCGCGGCGGCGGTCGGCCAGGCGGCGCCCTGCGCGTAGCCGTCGGAGGCCCAGTCGACGTCGAACCACGCCACTTCGCGGCGCGAGACGGGAAGCGTGGTGAAGGGGACGACGGCGGAGAGGACCGTGGAGGAGCCGGCGAAGACGGCGCGGGCGTAGTAGGCCGTGGCGGGGTCGAGCGGGCCGAGCGCGATGCGCTGAGAGCCGGGGGCGGTGGCGGCCGCGCCGGGGAAGGTCTCGAACGAGGCGAAGTCGGAGCGCGTGGAGAGCTGGACGGAGACGCCGACGGAGTCCGCGCCGGCGCCGACGCTCGCGAGACTCACCACGGCGACGGCGCCGGTCTGGGAGACGTCGACGACCGAGAGCGACCCTTCGGGCGGCTCGATGCGTTGGACGGTCGTGAAGGAGAAGGTCTTGCGGAGCGTGGCGCCGGTAGCGGCGTCGGTCGCGACGACTTCAACCCAGTAGGTGCGCCCGGTGGCGAGGCCGGAGAGCGCGAAGTCGAGGCGGCCGGCGGCGGTCGTGGAGCGCGAGCCTGCGGCGACGGCGCCCGCGAAGCTTTCGCTCTCGGCGTAGCGCACGGCGAAGGCGGCGCCGCCGGGGGCGAGCGAAAAGACGTCGACCGCGACGGTGGCGGAGTCGGCGGCGACGTCGGTCGCGGCGGCGGAGAAGTCGGTCGCGTCGTCCGCGGAGTCGTAGACGAACCAGTCGGCGCGGAAGGCGCCCGCGGCGCCGTCGCCGTCGAAGGCGACGCCCTCGAGCGCGCGCGGCGCGGCGGCGGCGAGCGGGATCCACGCGGCGCCGTCGGAGGCGCGCGTGAACGGCACGCCGCCGAGCGTGTAGCGCACGGCGGGCGCGGCGGCGGAGAAGCAGAACTCGGCGGTGTAGTCGCACCACGTGTCGGCGGCGGGCTGCGGCGAGCCGGAGAGCGCGACCCACGCGGCGCCATCGTAGCCGTAGAAGCGCTCGGTGCCGTCGGGCTCGACGTGCAGCACGAGCCCGGCGCGCGTGCCGTCCGGCTCGGCGGAGAGCGGCGCGGCGGAGGCGGTGAAGAGGGCGCGGCCTTCGACGAGGACGTCGCGCGGGGCGCGCGAGGGCTCGGTGGCGGTGTAGACCACCCCGCCACGCGGCGCGGCGACGTCGAGGTGCGCGCCGGACCCCGCCACGAAGGCGGAGGCGTCGCCGGCGGGGCGCGTCCAGGAGCCGCCGCCGTAGGGGGCGGCGCCGGCGGCGAAGCGCCAGGAGGCGTAGGCGGGGTCCTCGAACGGCGCGTCGAACCACGCGACGGAGCGGCGCGCGACGAACGTGCCGGTGCGCTCGTCCGACCAGGCGCCGGAGGCGAGGACGAAGCGCCAGTCGTTGGTCGTGCCGAGCGCGACGGCGCTCTCCCAGGTGCGCGAGTCGCCGAGCGCCAGGCCGGTCCAGCGCTCCGCGAGCGCGCCCGCCACGTAGAGCGAGAGCGTCACGGGCGCGTCGGCGCGGGCGACGGTCGCGGAGAGCGCGACGGAGGTGCCCGCGCGCGAGACGGCGGCGGAGGCGGACTGGAGGAGGACGGGGTAGCGCGGCGTCGTGAAGGAGAGGGAGGTCTCCGCGCGCTGCGAATGCGCGCCGGCCGCGACGAGCGTCACCGTGTATTCGGTCTCGGGCGCGAGGCCGGAGAGCGCGGCCGCCTTGGCGGCGGCGCCGGAGAAGCTCATCTGGCCGGAGCGCGTCCCGCCCGCGCCGCTGCAGGTCCACGAGACGGTGGCGGCGGTGGAGCCGGCGCCGAGGGCGAGCAGCTCGACCGAGAGCGTGGCGGACTCGGGGTCGACGTCGTCCGCCGCGACGCGGCCGAAGACGGGCGGCGTGTAGGCGGTCGTGGGGACGGGCTGCGCGGGCGTGGCGAAGGAGGACCCCGCGGACCCCGCCACGACGGCGCGCGCCCAGTAGACGGTGCCGGCGGAGAGGGACGGGAAGGTGAAGGCCGCGGAGCCGCCGGCGGCGTTCACGCGCGAGGTGCGCGTCTGGACGCCGGACGTGAAGTCCTCCGAAGTCGAGAGCTGCATCCGGACGTCCGCGTAGGTCGAGTCGGTGCCGAGCGAGGAGACGTCGACGCGGAAGGATTCGGACTCGAACGAGACGGCGGTCGCGGCGAGCGTGGCGGCGGGGGGCTCGAGCCCGGCGGTCGTGAAGGCGATCGCGCCGGACGTTCCGGTGCCGCCGTTTCCGGACGCGGTGAACTCAATCGAGAAGTCGGACGCGGCGGCGAGCGTGGCGGGGATCGTCCACTCGACCGGCGCGGACGAGGCGGAGAGCCCGGAGGCGACGGTCCACGAGCCGGACGAGGCGCCGGAGAGCGCGGCCGAGAGCGTGGCGGAGCCGGAGGACGGGACGACGCGCACGGAGAACGTGGCGCCGTGGGGCGAGACGGAGACGAGCGAGGCGAAGACCTCGGGCGCGGAGCCGGCGGGGCGCGCGTAGGAGGCGACCTCGGACCAGCCGTCGACGCCGGTGCGGGCGTTGCGGAGGCGCGCGATCGCGTAGACGGTGGCGCCGGCGGCGGGCGCGGCGCCGGCGAGGGAGAGCTCCTGGCGCGAGGCGCCGACGGGCGGCACGGCGCCCGTGGCTGACCACCGCCAGGCGGCGGGATCGTGCGGGTCGGCGGGGAGCGAGGAGGCGGCGTAGACCGTGAGCTCGTTGTCCGCGTCGTAGGAGTCGATCGCGACCGGGACGACGAGCGCCGAGCCGCTGCGGGCGAGCGGACGGTCGATCTCGACGAAGACGCGCACGGGATCGTAGGTGCGCAGGAGGGAGCCGTCGCCGGGATCCTCGAGGCGGTGCCATTCGGTGGCGGTGTTGGAGGTGGAGACCTCGGTGACGCCGTTGGTGTTCCATCCGAGTCCGTGCTGGATCCCGGAGGCGGGGCCGTAGGAGCCGTCCCACGCCCAGAAGAAGACCTTGACGTGGTGCCATCCGGCTTCGGGGAAGGAGGCGGAGCCGTAGCTGGTGACGTTGCGGCCGTTGTCGGTGCCGCCGTAGACGACTTCCTCGCCGTCGATGAGGAGGGCGCCGTTGGCGGCGAAGCGGATGTAGAAGTTGTAGGTCACCCCGCCCTCCATCCACAGGGAGCCCTCGTACATGTAGATGCCGCGGTAGTGGGAGGTGGCGTCCTGGTCCCAGGCGAAGCGGGTGCCGGTGAGGGGGTTCGGGACGCCGCCGTTGACGTTGCCGTAGGCGCCCATGAGCGGGAAGAGGACGCGCTCGGTGTCGTCCTGGCCGTTGGCGGTCGTGGAGAAGTCCGGCTTGGTCTTGGTGGTCATCCAGAAGCGGTGCTGGTGGAGGCCGGGTTCCCAGCGCCCGGCGCCGTAGTCCTGTTCCGGGACGGGGGCGGTCGTGAACGAGACGGAGCCGAGCGCGCAGCCGCGGCCGAGGTCGTTGGTGGCGTAGAGCGTGGCGAAGTAGGCGAGGCGCGAGGAGAGGCCCGCGACGGCGCGCTCGACGGCGGTCGGGTAGACCGGGCCGGGGAAGGAGAAGGACTGCGCGGGGAAGAGCCCCGCGGCGTCCTGCACCGTGGCGTAGACCGTGACGGACGAGGCGCCGGCGCCGATCGACGCGAAATCGGCGACGAGCGTCGCCGAGGAGGCGCCGACGCCGCGCGCCGAGACCGCGGCCCGCGGGTAGCCGGGATGGTCGGCGGTGCGGAAGGAGGTGAGGTTGGTGGCCGCGACGCCGTCCGCGCCCGTGACGACCGCGCGGACGAAATACTTCGCGGCGGGGTCGAGCCCGGCGAGCGCGAAGGGGAAGGAGCCCTTGCCGGAGAGCGCGACGGGCGCCGCGGCGGCGCCGCCGAGGCCGTCGGAGCGGGTCGACCAGGACAGCTCGAGCGTGCCGGGCGCGGAGGGGAGCGCGAGGACCTCGACCTCGGCCGAGCCGGCGAGGCCGGAGGCGTCCGCGGCGGCGCGGACGCTCAGCGCGGGCGCGTCCGGCGGGACGGAGCGGAACGCGACCATCTGCAGCGGCTCGAGCGCGAGCTGCGCGGTGCCGTCGGCGGCGAGGTCGATCTCGCCGTAGTCGACCGTGCGCCAGAGGTGCGCGAAGCCGGGCGCGAACGGCACGGAGCCTTCGTAGGGGTGCACGTCCGTGTTGATCACGGCGAAGTAGGTGCAGGCGGGGGCGTCGGCGGAGGCGGGGACGTCCCAGCGGCGGACGTGGAGCTTCTCGCCCCACGAGCCGCCCGCGACGAGCGTGCCGGGCTGCGCCGGGAGCGAGAGGAAGTTGAGGTTGAACTCGCGGAAGTAGCCCGAGTCGAGCTGCCCGAGGTTGGTGCCGTAGAGGCGCGCGAGCATCGTCGGGTCCGCGACGGCCATCGCCCAGAGCTCGTCGAGGTTCACGCCGCGGCCGGCGTGGTCGTAGTCGGAGCAGAAGTAGCCGGCGATCTGCTGGCGGCCGTCGTCGGCGACGTTCTTGTCCTGCAGGTTGTGCTCGTTGAGCGAGTAGTGGTGGACGAAGAAGAGGTCGCCCGAGGCGTTGCGGTAGGGGGCGGAGACGGCGGGATCGACGACCTGGAAGACGCGCGAATACGGATAGGAGAGGCCGATTCGCTCCTGCGCCGCGTAGTTCTCCGGGTCGTGGCGGGGGTTGCCGTGGCCGTATTCCCAGCCCTGCGCGTCGCCGAAGTCCTGGTCGAGAGAATGGGTCTTGTAGCCGGCGGCGAGGCCCGCGATGTCCGTCTCGCCGGCGAAGCCCGTGAAGGTCTTCCAGTCCGTGCCGTTCCAGAGGCAGGACTCGTCGGGCGAGTAGACGGAGTTGGGCGCCGACCAGCCGTTCCACTGCTCGCCGGGCTCGGCCTGCGTGCCGTGGTAGAAGACGCGGGCCTGCGGCATGCCGTTGGTGGTGAGGTAGTCGCGCAGGGAGGCGAAGAGGTCGCGGCGCTTGCCGTACCACCACGCGCGGTAGTCCTTGTAGACCTGGGGGCCCCACTGCTCCTTGCAGTTCCAGTCGGCGGTGCCGCCGGCGCCCTGGATGCGCGCCTGTTCGTTGGTGAGCGCGGCGTAGATCGCGGTGCGGGAGGTGCTGTAGCCGCGCTCGGCGTTGAAGGCGGCGATCGCCGCGTCGGAGAAGCCCATCGGGAGCTGGAAGCGGTTGCGGAACCAGGCGCCGAGGAAGACGCCGCGGTAGCGCTCCTCGCTCGCGTAGCGCAGGAGGGAAAGGTCCAGCAGCTCCTTCATCTCCTCGCGCGTGCTCGGGTGCGTGACGTCGGCGAGCGAGGAGTTGATCCAGCTCTGGTTGGAGAAGCCGCCGTTGCCCGCGCGCAGCGTGATCGGCTTGGCGCCGACGTTGCCCCAGCCGTTGTTGCCGCGGCCGCCGGAGTATTCGTAGTAGGGCAGGATGTAGTGGCCCTCCTCGGCCATGAGGCGGACCGTGTCCGTCCAGTAGTCCGTGGCGCCGCCGAACTTGGCGTAGCCGTCCGTGTGGCCGTAGGGGCCGGAGGACCACGACGAGTTCCAGTACTGCACGTAGCCGAACTCGAGCAGGTCGCGCGAGGTGGTGTCGACGCCCAGGAGCGACATCAGCCGCGCCTTGTCGCGGTAGGCGTCGATCTTGTTGCCGTCCTTGTAGCCCTGGAGCATGTAGCTGTCGCCCATCTCCTCGCGGAACGTGACGTGGCGGCGCGGCGCGTCGCCGAGCGGGTAGTGGATCTCGGGGCGGGCGGCGGCGTAGTCGTCCACGCGGTAGAGGCGGATCGCCTTCACCGCCACGCCGAGCGAATCGGGCTGGCGGTCCTGGGAGAAGAGCGCGAAGGCGACGTCGAAGCCGCCGGACGGCAGGTCGTAGACCTCGGCGCCGTCCTTCTGCGCGGTCTCGACGTGCTGGCACTGCTCCATCGGGAACATGACCTCCTTGAAGGTCCGGACCTCGCCCGAGAGCGGAAGCGCGTAGGACTCGTGGGCCCAGTGGACGTACTCGGGCCAGTAGCAGTCGGGCGTGGCGAAGCCGGTGGCGAAGCCGTGGTGCGTCCAGGTGCCGAAGTTCATCACCGTGGCGGAGCGCGGGGCGTCGTCGGGGTAGTCGATCGCGAGCACGTAGGGCGTGCCGGCCTCGATTCCCTTCCCTTCGCCGAGGCGCCACGAGACGAACGAGGCCTGGTGCTGGCCCTTCGGGGTCTCCGAATCGGCGACGGGGTGCATCGCGACGCACGCCTCGCCGAGGATGTTGGTGACGTAGCTGCGCCCGGCGGGATAGTCGCGGAAGCGGTGCGCCGTGTCGGTGGCGCACTCGACCGAGTCGACCAGCGTGAGTTCGCCGAACTCCTCCAGCCCGGGCACGATGTCGGAGAAGGCGGGCGCCGCCACCAGCAGCGCCGCGGCGAGAGCGGCGAGGAGCGAGGAGCGGGGCGCTTGGGGCGCTTGGGACCCTTGAGACCCTTGGGACTTGAGACTTGGGACCTCTGTCCCACTGGTCCCACGGGTCTCAAGGGTCCCAGTAGTCGCCGGGGTCGCCCACCCCTTGCGCCGCGCGATGGAGCGCTCGGCGCGGGTCGCCTCGCGGCGGATTTCCTCGGCGCGCCGGCGGAGCTCGGCGGCGTCCGGCGCCGAATCGAGGCGGCTGTAGAGGGTCTTGTCCCAGACTTCGCCGCGGGCTTCGGTGCGCGCGGCGTGCATGCGCTCGCGCACGCCGCCGAACTTCCGGAAGTCCTCCTCCTGGCGCTTGATCATGCCGTCGAGGAGCGTCCGGGTCTGGTGGCAGAGCGTGAGCATCAGGTTGCAGAGCGTCTCTTCCGGACGGCTCTCGAAGATCTCCTTCCAGTCGTCCCAGTCGGGATGCGCCTTGGCGAAGGCGCGCGCCGCGACCGAGCGCTCGTCCGTTGCGCCCCAGGGCTCCATGCCGTGGGCGCGGAGGCGGTCGAGGTAGTCCTCGCGCAGTTCGTCGAGCGTCGCGCGGGCGACGTTCGTGAGCTTGATCTCGGTCTCCTTGCTCGTTCCGGAGGCGGCGCTTCCTTCAGCGATGTTCTGCTTGCAGCTTCGCGCGGCCTGCACCATCTGGTCGACCGTCCGGTCGCCGCGCGCGGGCAGGAACCGCCGGCAGAAGGCGACCGTGCCCTGGTAGACGGTTTCGCTCTTTCGGTAGACGATCAGCTTGCGGTAGCCGCCGTGGGGCAGCACGATGGGAAGGGCCCCGCGCGGGGCCTGAGACCCTTGGGACCCTTGAGACCCTTGGAACTTGGGATCTGGGCCCCCTGTCCCACTGGTCCCAAGGGTCTCAAGGGTCCCATCCATCGCGGGGGTCCCAACACCGGCGTCTGGCATTCTGCTGTCCATCTTGCCCGCCTCCCTCATCTGAACAGCACCTTCATCGGCCGGCCCGAGTCGACCGAAAACGTGAGATACACGCCCGTCGCGTCCTTCGTGAGAACCGGGTTGCGGATCGAGCCGTCCTCGGGCAGCTCGAAGGAATAGCGCGGAAGGTAGGCGAGGGTCGACCAGTCGGGCGTGGAGGCGCCGGAGACGTCGACGATCTTCACCGTGCGGCCGCGCGAGAGCCCTCCGAAGGAGCGCAGGCGCAGCGTCACCGGGCCCGTCGCGCGCAGCGCCTGGCCGGTGCCGACCGCCGAGAGGCAGCCGTTGGAGTCCGGGCCGATGTCGATCGCGAGCGCGGCGCCGTCCTTCAGGGTCACCGGGGCCTCGGTGCGCAGCGTCCCGCCGAGCTCGCCGGGGCGCAGCTCGGCGCCGCCCTCGACCGTGAGCGCCGCCCCGGCGCCGAGCGTGCCCGTGCCGCCGAACCACGCGCCGCCCTCGACCAGGACCGGGCCGGCGAAGCCGGCGTTGGCGAGCAGGCCGCCCTCGTGCACGACGTTCGGGTTCGAGCCCTCCGGAAGGCACTCCACGTCGCCGTCGAGCGCGAGCGCGCCGTCGCCGTATTTGAGGATGCGGCAGAGCGTGCCGGCCGCGCCGGAGTTGAAGACGCGGCCGCCGATGCGGCCCGCGACGTGCGCGGCGCCCCGCAGGGCGTAGAGATGGCGCGCGTTGCCGGTCCAGTGCGTGTTGGCCAGATTGAGGTCGAGGGGGTTGCCCATCGTCGCCGTGCCGTCCGCCTCCGGCGCGCCGAAGAGCAGCGTCGTCGCCTGGCGGCGGAAGGGCTTGCTCCCGAAGCCGCGGGAATCCACGGCGGCGACGTCCGCGCCCATCGCGTAGGTTCCGCCGCCGTAGAAGGTCGCCGTGCGGTCGCCGCCGAAGGCCGCCAGGCCCATCGCGCAGGTCTGGTCGTCGTAGCAGGCGAAGGCGCCGGGCGCGTCGCCCGCCGGGACCGCGAGGTCCGCCACGAGGCCGAGCGCGGGGCGGGCGCCGTCCTTGAAGAACGAGCCCGCCGTGCCGAAGAGCGTCCGCTCGCGCGCGAGCTGCGCGGGACTCTCGAGCACGAGCGCGCCGTCGACGACGTCGAAGCGGTTCGTCTGGCCGGCGGGGGCGCCCGCGAAGACGTCCTCCGCCACGTAGAGCGGCGCGCGGCCGAGCTTGCGGAAGATGAACGAGCCGGCGCCCGCGGCGGCGTTGCCGACCGTCCGGACCGAGACCGGGACGTCCACGTGGAACTGGTAGTGGTTCTTGTCGAGCGCCGGGCGGAACGCCGCCGCGGGGAACGACATCGGCCCGTCGCCGCGGAAGCGGAAGTTCTTGTTCTCCGCGCCGCTCGTGATCTCCGTCACGTTCGGCAGCGAGAGCGCGCCGCCCGTCTCGTTGGCGAGCGACTGCGGGCGCGAACTGCCGTCGGAATTGTCGAGCCGCAGCGTGCGCACGCCGGAGAGCGCGCCGGGCGAGACGACGGCGAGCGTCACCGCGCCGCCGAGCCGGACGGTTTCGGGAAGCGCGGAGCCGGCGGCCTCGAAGGCGACGGAGCCTTCCGAGTCGCCGTTGATCCACAGGACGCTCGTCTCCGGCGCGGCGAACGTCGCCGCCTTGCGGAAGACGATCCGGCCGCCGGAGGGCATCACGGGGCGCAAGGAGTTGTTGCCCGTCGCGGTCGAGGCGAACCGGACCGGGACGTCGACGACGTTCGTCCCGTAGGTCGCCTGGGAGAAGGCGAAGTTCCAGCCGCCGGCGTTGTTCCAGGACTGGGGCAGCACGAGCTCCGCGCCGCTCGCGCCGGAGATCGTCCAGCCGCAGTTGGAGAAGCCGTCGTGGCCGTCGGCGGTCGAGACGGTCGTGCGGCCGCTCGACCCGACGGGCCCGAAGCAGACCGCGCGCACCTCGAGCGACGCGGTGAGGCGCGGCTGCACGCCGGGAAGTCCGGAGAAGAAGAGCCGGTCGGCGGACGCGGGGGCGCTCGTCGCCGCCGCGCCGGTGGCGGCGTCGTTCCAGCTGGCGGCGGCGTTCATGTCGGAGCCGCGGTTGGCCCAGACGAGGTTCCGGTCCGCCGCGGCGGCGGAGAGCGCGGCGGCGGCGAGGAGAGGCGCGGAGAGGGATCGAAGGCGGTGCATGGCGGAAGGGTCATTGGGCGAGGAAGTCCTCGAGGGAGACGCCGGCCGCGCACGGCTCGGCCGAGACGCCGACGCGGACGAAGCGCACGGGGTGCGCGGCGGCGTCGGCGGCAATCGTCAGCGCGAGCGCGCCGCCGGTGCCGCGGACGCTCGCCGCCTCCGCGACGAACGGGCCCTCGAGCGAATCGGCCGCGAAGGCGGTGTACCAGAAGCCGGCGTCGGTGCCGGAGAGGCTTAGCGAGAAGGTCGCCGCGTCCGGAAAGGCCAGCGCGGCGCCGCCCTCCGCGAAGACGGGCGCCGGGATCTCGACGGGGCCGGAGACGAGCGCGCGCAAAACGCCCCGGAAGTCGCCGAGCGAACCGCGGCCGAGCAGGACGACGCGCTCCGCGCCGGTCGCGGCGGATGCGACGGGGAGCCACTCCTCGCCCTCGACGGTCGCGACGGCGCCGCCCACGGCGTAGCGCACGCGCGCCGGGGCGTTGGTCGAGAAGTCGAGCTCGGCGCGCCACGCGATTTGGCCGGAGGGCCGCGTGGCGGGGTCCGCACCCCGCCACGCGCCGTCCGCCCACACGAGCAGCCCTTCCTCGGCGAAGGCGAGTCCGGCGAGCGGCTCGCCCTCGGGGGCGGGACGCGCGCCGGCGACGGGGGCCGCGACGCCTTCGACGACGAGGTCCGCGCCGGCGGGCGAGGGCTTCGCGGGCGCGAAGGCGAGCGCGGTCTCGGCGTTGGTCGAGGCGAGCGCGAGGCGGCCCGCGGCGAGCGCGGAGGCGTCGGCCGGGGCGGGGCGCGCCCAGGCGCCGCCGGAGCGCGCCTGCGCGGCGGCGGAGGCGTCCCAGCCGGGGCCCTCCGGGTAGCCGTCCGCGCCCCACCGCACGCGGAACCAGTCCGTCACGAGATACGCGGCGAAGGTGCCGCCCGCGGTGGCGGTCGTGCCGTCGGCGACGGCGGTGAAGAGGAATGTGTGCTCGGCGCCGGCGCGGACGGCGACGTTGGTCGAGAAGACGCCGGAGGCGGAGAGCGCGAAGGTGCCGGCGGGCGCGCCGTCGAGCAGGAGCGAAAGGGTGGCGGCGGGCGCGTCGAGCGCGACCGAGACCGAGAGCGTGGCGACGCTCCGCTCCTCGTCCACGAGGGCGGCGGGCGCGGAGAGCGCGACCGGGAGCGGGCGCGTGGTGGCGGAGCCGGAGATGGAATCGGAGGCGCCGAGGTCGTTCTCGGCCGTGGCGGTCCAGGCGTAGGCCGTGGCGGGGTCAAGCCCCTCGAAGAGGAACTCGAACGTGCCGGGGGCAGCGATCTGGCGCGTCTGCGTCGCGCCGCCGAGCGTGACGGAGAGCGTGGCGGACTCGGCCTCGGGCCCGAGGGAGACGACCGGGACGCGCAGCGTGACGGCGCCGCGCGCGGACGCGTCGGCCTCGACCGCACCGAGCTCGGGCCCGGTGACGTCGACCTCGCCGGTGCGGCGGACGTAGACGTAGTCGAGCAGGTTTTCGTCCGTGATCGACGAGACGCCGTAGGTCGGCTCCGCGGACACGGCGAGGAGACCGCCGCGCGGCAGCGTGAACTCGTCCGTCGTCTTTTCGCGCAGCTGCCGCACGTCGTTGTTCTGCGCGGAATAGACGGGCTCGCCCGCCGCGGAGAGGGTCCACGTGACGCGGTTTGCCGAATTGCCGTTCCAGACGCCGAGGACGGCCCGGTAGACGCCCGGCGGGAGGTTTGTGACGACGAGCCGGCCGCCCTCGGGCGGCTGCGCGCCGCCCTGCATGCTGAGCGCGGGGTTGGAGACGGCCGCCGCGCCCGCGAGGTCCTCGCCCTCGGCGCAGAGCGTCACGTCGTTGGCGCCGACGTAGGCGCCGGGATTGTGGCGGTAGGCGATGCTCGCCGTGTGGGTCGGGACGTCGTCGTCCACCGTGAACGAACCGCCGTAGACGGACGGCAGGGGATCGACGCGCCAGAGCTTCGTGCCGACGAGCCGGTAGCGGGGGAAGGCGTAGGAGATCGTGGCGGGCTCCGTGAGCGCGGCGGCGGCGATGACGTTGCCGAGGCTGTCCGAGACGCGATAGGAATACCGCCAGGGGATGTCCGCGCGTGCCTGGAGCGCGTCCTTGACGGCGGAGGGGGCGAGGCGGTCGATCAGATACTGCGCGTCGCGGAGGATGCAGTCGTTGTCGATCGTCTGCTCGTGCAGGTCGAGCAGCGCCTCGATGTCCCCGACGATGCGGGAATCGACTCCGACGTTGAGCGTCGCGGTGCCGCCGACGACCGCCGCGTCGGCGGTGTCGGCCCCGGAGAACGTCCAGCCGGAGGCCGTGGCGAGGCCGGGAAGGTTGACCGTGACCTCGCGGAAGAGCGACTTGCCGCAGTCGGGCAGGCGCACGTCGAAGGAGAGCGCGTCCGTGGCGGCGTCGAAGCGGACGTTCTCGATCGAGGCGTTGGCGCGGAGCCAGTAGTATTCCCAGATTTCGTCGACCGAGGCGACCCAGATCGCGTCGGAGGGCTGCACGCGGTCGCGGAGCCAGTCCTGGATGCCGGCGGAGAGTCCGTGCGTGCCGCCGAGGAGGATCCGCGATCCGGCGCCCGACGCAATGACGGCGTCGACGACGTTGGTGAGCGAGTCCTCCTTGCCCTGGAAGAACGTGCGGGCGTAGCCGCCCTGCGGCTTGGCGTCGAACGTCGAGGGAACCGCCCCGGACGTCCAGTCCGCGATCGCGAGGCTGTTGAAGGGGTAGCCCGCGGCGGAGTTCTGGAAGAGGCTCCAGCAGACGGCGGGGGAAAGGCGGGCGGCGTCGAGGTAGACGTGGTTCCCGTTGGGCTCGGCGAGGACCTTGAGCGGGACGCCGACGGCTTCCTCGAACAGGTCGCTCAGCGGGGCGAAGCGGGCGGCGATCGAGGCGGCGTCCCCCGTGTCGGCGCCGTCGACGTCGTGGAAGGCGAAGCTCCAGCCCGTGCGGCGCATGATGCGGCAGTCGGCGGCGGAGAGCATCGTGTAGTTGCCGGAGGCGAGCAGGGCCGGCCAGAGCGCGGTCGTGGCGGCGAAGCGGCGGACGCCGCCGGCACCGTCGGTGTAGGTGAGCGGTTCGTGCACGCCGAGGCGGGAGCCGCGCACCATCCCGGCCTTTTCGGCGTTGGAGAAGTAGGCCGAGCCGTCGTTCTCCATCAGGTGCGCGCCGAGCATGCTCTCGCCGTCGAGATAGGGATAGCACAAGTCGGGATCGACGGGATAGCCGTTGAAGAAGAGCCAGGTGCTGACGTAGTCGCCGAGGCCCATGTCGTCGCTGACGATGCCCAGCGGCGCGGCTTTGTTGTATTTGACCCGGGCGAACTCGGGCGCGTTGGCGCTCGTGTAGCCGGGGGCCGTGAGCGAGACGTGCACGACGGCGTCGGGGCCCGCCGCGTGCGCCAAGGTCGCAAGCAGGACGAGCAGCGGGAAGCGGAAGAAGCGTTGCATTCGCCGGCCCCCTCTGCGCTCAGTAGATCAGGATCGAGAAGCCGAGGTCCTCGGGAGGCGTCTCGTCCCCGGCCTGGACGACCCAGTTGTAGCGCCCGTTGCCGGAGCCCCAGATCGTGGCGCCGAGCGTCCGTTCGGGATGGGCGGGCGTCGGGAAGTCGGCGGAAGACGTGGAGAAGGCGTTCTTCGTGTCGTTGTTGCCGTCGATGTCGGCCATCGCGACGAAGTCGGTGCCGTTCGTCCACGCCGGATACGCCGCGGCGTCGACGACGAACACGTGGCGCTGCGACGTGTTGTTCTTGTCCGTCGTGTAGAACGGGGACTTGTCCGCGGTCGCGGTCACGGCCGGGCGGTCGCCGAGGAACCGGAACGTGGCGCCTTTCTTGAGTTCGCGGAAGTTCTGGTCGCCCGTCAGCGCGGCGAAGTTGGTCGGAAAGGTCACGCCCGCGATGGACGTGAAGGCCGCCCACATCGACGGAATCTCCGTGATGCCGGAGGCGGAGAGGTCGAAGTGGTTGGTGAGGACGTTGCAGTTGCGGAAAGTCCCGGGTTCGATTTTCATCGGCCCCCACGTGGACGGGAAGAAATCCACCAGAGCCGTGCAGTTGTAGAAGGCCGCGTGGTCCGAATGATCCGTGCCGTTGGAGAGGATTTCCGAAAGGTTCTCCGAAAAGGCCGCGGACACAAGCCCGGTGCAGTTCTGGAACGCCCGGTTCCCGATTTTCGTCACGGCCGGGGCGTCGACCCGGACGATCGCCTTGCAGTCCGCGAACGCCAGCGGCGGCATCGTCGTGACGCCGGCGGGAACGGCGACGCGACCAGCCTCGCGATCCGATTCGTCGGCGTAGAAATACTTCAGGTTCGTGCAGCCGTCGAACGTGTTGTTTTGGCCGAGCGAGACGAGACCGGCCGGAACCTTGATCTCCTCGAGGCCCGTACAGCCCTGGAAGGCCGCCGTCCAGATCGTGGTGCACGTCTCGGGAAGAATCACCTTCGTGACGTCGGTCTTTCCTTTGAACCCGGTGTTGTCGACCCAGGTGATCGTGTAGCCCGTGTCCGCCTTGACCGTCCTGAGGTCGAGGACCGTGCTCGAACCGGTCCGCTCCTTGTAGGCGACGCGAGACTGGTTGGAGTAGAGGTAGAGGTGCCAGTTGCCGTCGGTGATCACGGGTGTGCTTCCGCCGGTTTCGACGGTCCACGCCGCCGAAGCCGGCAGGGCGAGCGCGCAGAGCGCGAGGAGGGGAAGGAATCGTTTCATGGAGGGATTCGTCGCCGCTTCGCGGCCGGAGGGATTAGGGATTAGGGAAGAGTGGAGAGTGAAGAGGTCGTCTTGTCGTCGCGTCGTCCTGCATCAGCGGTAGCCGACGGAAAGGATCACGTCGAGGCCGAACAGAGTGGCCATCTGGCGCCGGTTCAGCCACACGGTCTCGCCGTCCGTGCGGACGTCGATCCGGAGATCGGCGCCGTTTTCGTAGACGACGACTCCGCCCGGCGACAGGGCGGGAGACGGCTGTGATCGAGGGGAACGGGGCATGGGGGAGTGAAGAGTGAAGAGTGAAGAGCGAAGAGCGAAGGGTGGAACGGCCGGGGGGGTAAACGAGGTGGTTGAAAATCGAAATGGAAAGCAGCGGGGGGCGTCAAGCCCCACGGGGGGGCGAGATTACCACGCCCCGCCCCCCGTGTCAACCCCTGGGCAACGCGCGCGCGCGTTTGGTCGGGGATGGGGGTGTGGCCCTGTCGGGCGAGGGAGGCGGAGCCGAAAATCCCGGGCCCGTGCGGTCGGGGCGCCCGCGCGGCGGTCTTGCGGCGCTCGTCGGCGCGGCCTCGTGTAGGCGGCTTGCGCCTCCTCCGGCTCGCAATCCCATCCACGCGGGCATCCCCTCCGGCTCGCGGATTCACGGGACGGCCCTGTCGCGTTCGCGCCATGGCCGCCCCGCATCGCTGCGCCGCCTCCGTGCTCCCCGCTCCCCCACGCCCGCTTCGCCTTGTCGCCCACCCTTGTGGGCGGTCCCGGGCGGCAGCGGACGGCGCCGCTCCGGCTTATCGGACAACATGCTGTAAATTCAAGTTGTCCGACTGTGTTTGATTTTCGATTCCACCGCGTGTGTTTTTCAATCGCACCGTGGAAAAAGTTTGGTTGCGGGACCGTCCGCGGCCGCCCACACGGGGCGGAGCAAGGAGGTGGGGCGAGCTCTCCGAGCGAGCCGCGGAGCGACTTCATGAACTACGGTGTGATTGCAACTGTTCCCGAGCGATGGAGTTGCGAGCGGACGGACGAGACAAGGGCGGCGGGAGCGCGAAGCGCGAAACGCCGCCCTTGTTGAATCCGTGATTGCGAGGCCGAGGAGACGCGCGAGACCGCCCGCACACGGCGTGCGCGAGCGGCCCCGCAATCGGGAACTGCGTGTCATGAGCTGACGCCGCATGCGCCGCCGACGCCCACACCCTCATCTCTGGCCGAATACGGGCGCGTGGTCACTCGTAAAGCAAGCGCGTTTGCCTGGCAGGGTCTTTTGGAGGCCGCCGAGACGCAGACAGGCGTGACGGGCCCGGCTTCGTCCGGGCCGAAGGGGGCGCGGGGTGCGAACCCGCCACGAAAGCCGGCGGAAGTGATTACCGGATGAGCATCAGCGTCTCGGAATGCTTGAGCTGGACGAGCCAGTTCTTGTTGCTTCCGGACGACGCGGTCAGCCAGCCGAGGACGTCGACGCCGGGGTAGTCCGGCATGCCGTGCAGGTAGGCGGCCGGGTAGTCCGGGAGCGCCTTGTCCGATTCCGCGAGCGGGATGAAGTCGTCCGACGCCGTCCACTTCGGGAAGCGCTCGGCGTCGACCACGAGGAAGTAGCGGCGGCCGTTGCCGCCCAGCGGATCGAGGGCCTCGCTCCCCGCGAACGTCGGCTTGTCCCCGAGGAAGACGTAGATCTGGTTCCAGCCGTTGTAGCCCTTGAACGCCGCGTCGTTGACGGTCGCGAGCGTCTTCGGGAAGGTGACGGGGTAGTGCGTGGTGCCGTCCGTCCCGATTGCCTTGAAGCCGAAGAAGGCCCGGGTTCCGACGGACGTGAAGGTGGCCTTGGAGAAATCGAGGGCGTGGTTCAGGCGCAGCTCGCGGAAGGCATCGCTGCCGAGGGTTTGGAGCCGCATCGCGGAGGGCGAGATCGTCCGAAGGTTGCCGCACTGGTAGAAGACGCCCGATCCGCCGTTCGCGATGGTGTGGATGCCCGGCGAGAAGACGGCGTTGGTGAGCGCGCCGCAATGGTAGAAGCAGGAAACGCCGAGGGAGACGACCGAGGGGGCGAGGACGTCCCGGACGCCGTCCACGTTCTCGAACGTGTACTGCGGCAGGTCCGTGACGTCGTCCGGAACGCGAATCCGCCCCTCGACGCGGTCGCCGCCGCGCTTCCACATTGTCGCGAGCGCCGTGCACTGCGAGAAGGCGTGGCGGGGTCCGAAGGACGCGAAGCCGGCGCCGAGCTCGACTTCCGCCAGGTTGGAGGCGTACTGGAAGCATTCCTGCCCGAGGTTTTCCACGCTGTCCGGGAAGTGGATTTCGACGAGATCCCTGTTGCCGTGGAACGCGCGGTAGAAGATGGAGGTCGGCTCCAGTCCGGTGTCCGTGTCGAGCGTCGTCATGTCGAGGACGCCGTCCGCGGCAATCAGTTTGGGGGCGAGGTAGACGACATTGTTCACGGTAAAGATATGAACTTCGCAGTCACCGTCGGTCGCGACGAACGTCTCGACCGTATTATTGTTGTCGAGACACTTGTAGGTGCCCTTCCCGCTGATCCACCACGTCAGCGACGGATCGAGGAAGAAGAGCCAGTTGGAGGCGCCGTCCGCACCGAGCGTCGACTGCCCGTGGTAGATGTTGCCGAGATAGTCGCTCTCTTCCTTCATCGCGTCGGTCGTCGGAGTAAAGGCTTCCGCCTTCCACGCATCAAGCGAATCGGAGCTTTCGACACGAATGATGTAGCGCGATCCCGGCACATTGGCTGGCGGCTGGAGCGCCTCGGCGCCAAAGCTCGGCGGATTGCCGCCGAACGAGATATTGGCGCCCGCCGCGAGGTTCTTGAACGCGGCGGCGCCGACGCTTGTCACGGTCGCCGGCAGCTTTACGAGCGTGAGGCCGGTGCAGTTCTCGAAGAGCGAGGCGGGAATCGCCGTCAGGGGTGAGGCGGAGAAGTCCATCGTCGCCGTCAGCGCGGTGCCGCGAAAGGCGGCCGTGCCGATTGCGGCCAGCCCGCCGATTCCGCCCGGAACAGTCACGGTCGCGAGCGCGGAGCAGCCGTCAAACACACGCGCGCCGACGCTCGTCACGCCCGGACCGGTAAACGACGTGAACGCCGTGCCGGCGAAGAGCCCGTCCGCAAGCGTCGTCGCGTCCGCAGGCAGGACAAGCGCGCCAGCGGCAATGTCCTGTGAAGCGAGCCCAAGCGTGGTGAGGGCTGAGCACCCGTCGAACGCCGACGCTCCGGCGGCGTTCCACACGAACGTGCCCGGCAACGTGACCGTCGCAAGCGCCGTGCAGTTCTGAAACGCGCGGGCTCCGAGCGCGTTCGCGCCTGTGGGCAGAACAATCTCAGAAAGCGCCGTCACACCCGCGAAGGCGTCGTCCGCAAGACCGGCGAGAGGAAGGTCCGTGTCGTCCTCGATCTGTCCGAGGTCGAGCGCCATCGGCTCGGACGCCGTCGCCGAGACGCACCGTGCGAGATAGCCGCCCGCGCCGTTCGGGACGAGTTCCAACGTCCAGTAGCCGTCCTTGCTCTCAAGCGTCACGACGCCCTGCGCGTCCGTGCCGGTCTCCGACCAGTAGACGTCGCCCTTGGGAAGCGGCTCCTGCACGAGCCAGTTCCACCATCCGGTCTGGTTCACGCCGAGCGTCGACTTGCCGAGCGTCTTTTCGCCGGGATAGGATGACTGATTCAGCAATGTCGGATCGTCTTCGACGGATGTAAAACCGCTCGCCGTCCAGCTGGGACACTTCTTCGCGTCCACGTAAAGGATGTTGTGGTATTTCGACTCTTTCGGCGTGAAACAGTCCGTCCCAAGCGAAGTCGGCACCTCTCCGAGAAAGCGGAGGCGGACGATGAAGGTGCGTTTGTTCTGCTGCTGACGGAACGCACCGGAGCCAACAGTCTTGAGCGTGGAGGGAAGCGTGATGCGCTTGCCTTCGTCAAGTGAAATGCCGTAGAAAGCATTCCCCTTGATGGAAGCAAAGGTGGATGTCGAGAAATCGAGGTCGTGGGCAAGGGGGATTTCCCGAAAAGCACTCTGTCCGACATCCGCCGTGAGCGACATTGCGGAGGGAGAAAACGAGGTTAATTCCCAACAGTTGTAGAAGGGACCTTGGTCGCTTCCGCTCGTGACAGAGTAGAGTTCGGGCGAGAGTTCGATGGACTCGCAGAGCTTGCACTGGTAGCATGTCGCCTGACCGACCGACTTCACGCCGCGCGCAATCAGGTGCAGAAACTGGTTGCAGTTCTCGAAGGTGTAGTTCGGGAGCGCCGACACGGCGTCGGGCAGATGGACCGTCCCTTCGACCGGCGTCTCGCCGCGCACGTAGACCGTGTAGAGCGCATTGCATTGTGAAAAGCCATGCGTGTTGTTGAACTTGGCGAAACTGCGTCCGAGCTCGACCGTTCGAAGGGCGTTGCAGTTCTGGAAGCACTGCTGTCCGATGGCCGTCACTTCGTCGGGGAAGTGAATTTCCGTGAGTTTGGTCTTGAGAACGGCGTAGTTACTTCCACGGAAACCGTTGGCGTCCAATTCCGTGCAGCGATAGGACTTTCCGGCTGTTTCAAGGTCGTCGTTGAGCGTGGCCATGTCCAGAATCGTCGTCGTCTCGTCCGTCGAGACGAACGCAGCCTTGTACTTGTTGTTGAGCTTGATCGTCCAGTGTCCGTCGGTGATCTCGGGCGTGCTCCCGTCGGTCGAGACGGTCCACGTGGCGAAGGCGGGCAGCGCGAGCGCGAGAAGCGCAAGGAGGGGTAGGAGTCGTTTCATGGCGAATTCGAGTGCTGGTTTGAGTTCTGTTTTTCGCGGCCGCTTGCGGCCGAATGGTTTCGGGAAGAGGAAAGTACGGAAATCGAGGTGAGGCTCTTGCAACCCCCCGGGACGGGGGCGCGCGTGAGGGGTTGGGGTTGAGGGTTGCGTTGCGGCGG
>CAMOEO010000010.1 GCA_946612175.1 uncultured Verrucomicrobiota bacterium | reverse complement strand
GCACGTCGAGCGCGGAGCTGCCGCTCGCGCCGCTCGGCCTCGGCGAGGCCCGGCGGATGCGCTTCGCGGACGGCCGCCTGGAGCTGGTCTTCGAGAAGGAGGTCGCCTCCATCGCGGTCGCGAACCTCAAGGACGTGAAGCGCCGCCCCGCGAAGCCCGAGGACCTCGCCGCGCGCGCCGTCGCGCCGGACGGCACCGTCTACGCGGCGACCGGCGCGCCCGACCACCGCATCCTCGTCTCGAAGGGCGGCCGCGAGGTGCGCCGCATCGGCCGACAGGGCGGTCGTCGGCTCTCCGGAAAGTGGGACCCGGACGGCGTCTACAACGTCGCGGACCTCGCGCTCGACGACGCGGGCTTCCTGTGGGTCGCGGAGAAGGACTCGATGCCGCGCCGCGTCTCGAAGTGGAACGCCGCAACGGGCGCGCTCGCGGACGAGTTCTTCGGCGCGACCGTCTACGGCGCGCTCGGCGGCGCGGTCTGCCCGAGCGATCCGCGCATCGTCGTGGGGCAGGGCTGCGAATGGCGGCTCGACGGCACGTCGCCCCGCGCGAAGTGCGTCGGCACTGTCGCCCGCGACGCCGGATGGGGCTGCTCGCGCTTCGGACGCGGCCCGAAGGGCGAGGTCTACCTCGCCGTGGCGGGGTGGTGGATGGGCGGCGGCGGCAACGGCGTCGTGAAGATCTTCCAGCGCCTCGGCGAGGCCGACTGGCGCCTGCGCGCCACGATCTCGCAGAGCGGCAAGGGCTTCCGCGCGTGGGCCGACGAGAACGACGACGCCACGGAGCAGCCGAACGAGGTGCGCGACGGCTCCGGCCTCGACCTCGGCTCGTGGATCACCGGCTGGTACATGACGATGAACCCGGCGATGACCTGGTTCTCCGGACGCTACGTCATCCCCGTGGCGGGGTGGACGAAATGCGGCGCGCCGATCTACGATCCGGCCAAGGTCGTGCGGATGTCCGACGAGGCCGCGAAGCACGCGGGCGGCATGGGCGCCACGGCGGGCGTCGTCTCGGAGGACGGCCGCTTCGCCATCTACAACGCGCAGTACAACACGCAGCACTCCGCCTCGCCGTGCTACGAGGTCGCGACCGGGCGCCGCGTCTTCGCCTACCCGAACTGCTACGTCGGCGTCCACGGCGGCCACTCCGCGCCGTCCGCGCGGCGCGGGCTGATCCGCGCGGCCTACGACTTCATCGGCACCGCGAAGTTCCCCGAACCGCTCGGCAACGTCTTCGCGATCGGAACGGACAAGGGCGAGTGGCACCTGCTCAACGACAAGGGGCTCTACGTCGGGCGGCTCTTCGAGCCCGACCCGATGCGCGTCGAGTGGCCGGCCGAGTTCCGCGTCGGGACGCGCCTCGACCGCACGCCGCCCGGACAGGGCTCGGAGGACTTCGGCGGATCGATGACGCGCGCCGACGACGGCTCGCTCCACGTGCTTTTCGGCAAGACCGCGTTCATCGTCGCGAAGGTCACGGGCCTCAAGTCCGCGAAGGCCCTGCCCGGCGGCGCGATCGACGTGAGGCCCGCCGATGTCGCGACCGCACAGGGCTTCGCCGCGAAACTGCGCTCCGGCGCGCTGCGCTCGCCCACCTGCGACTTCGCGCCGGAGGAGGACGAGGCCGCCGCCGCGGCCGAGCCGTTCACCGCGACCGCGCGTTGCGAAGGCGGACGCGTCCGCTTCGAGTTCGACGTCGCCGACCGCACCCCGTGGGTGAACGGCGCGAGCGCCTTCCGCAACCTCTACGCGATGGGCGACACGGTCGACTTCCAGCTCGCCGACGCCAACGGCGACCTGCGCCTCTCCGTCGGCCCGCTCGGCGGCGGCGCGGCCGCGGCGCTCTACAAGCAGACGAGCCGGGGCGAAAAGGCGCCGCACACGTTCTACTCCGGCGTGTACCGCGACGGCGTCACGTGGGACCTCGTGAAGGAGATCCCCGTGGAGGCCGCGGTCGAGAAGCGCGCGGACGGCTACCGGATCGTCTTCTCCGTCGCCGAGAAGGACCTCGGGCTCGCCGCGCCGCTCGCCGGCCGCGCCGCGAAGGGCGACTTCGGCGTCACCTTCGGCGACGCCGCCGGCAAGGACACCGTGCTGCGCGCGTTCCGGTTCGACAAGGCCGCCGGCATCGTCTCCGACGAGGTCGAGGAGCTCAAGATCCACCCCGCCAACTGGGGCGACCTGCAATTCTGAACGGACCGATGAAAAACCGCAACATCTTTCTCCTGTCCTCGTCCGGACCGTCCGAACTCGGGGCGATCGCGGCCGGCGTCATCGTGCAGCGCGAAGCGGCGGACTGGCGCCTGCACACGCTGCCCGAGCCCGCGAGCCGGCCGCAGCTCGCCCGCCTCCTCCGGGCGAAGCCGGACGGCTGCATCGTGCACTGCGGACAGCACGGAAGCCGGTTCCGGGAAGAGGATTTCGGGGGCGTTCCCGTCGTGTGGATGGACCGCGACCCGGCGGAGCTGGGGCCGAACGCGCTCTGCGTCGTGCAGGACTCCCACCGCGCCGGTCGCCTCGCCGCCGCGGAGCTGCTGCGCCATCGCGACCTCGTCGCGTTCGCGTTCGTCGACCGCCACCTGCCGAGCTTCTGGTCGGCCGAGCGCCGCGACGCCTTCCGCGAGGAGGTCGCGAAGGACGGGCGCCCGTTCTTCGAGTTCTCCGCAAGCGACGCGCGGACCTGGCACCGCCGCATCGGGGAGTTCCTCGCCGCGCTTCCGCGGCCGGCGGGCGTCTTCTGCGCGACCGACGGCACCGCGGGCGAGACGATGCAGGCCGCCGCGCGCCTCGGCATCCCGATGCCGGACGAACTGGCGGTCGTCGGCGTCGACGACCTGGAGCTGTTCTGCGAGCAGCAGGAGCCGACGCTCACGAGCGTGCGGCCGCCGTTCATCGCCGCGGGGCGCGCCGCCGCGCAGC
Organism: uncultured Verrucomicrobiota bacterium; assembly: GCA_946612175.1. Taxonomy (GTDB): domain Bacteria; phylum Verrucomicrobiota; class Kiritimatiellia; order RFP12; family UBA3636; genus UBA3636. The sequence goes on along the minus strand of CAMOEO010000010.1, from coordinate 19,068 downwards.
TGCTCGCGCGCCGGCTCGCGAACCCGCGGATGGGCGGCGCCGTCGCGACCTTCGAGGCGACCGAGATCACGCGGCGGCAGTCCACGCGGCGCATCGAGGTGCGCGGCGCGCGCTTCGGCAAGGCGATGGAGCTGATCCGGCGCGGCGCCGCGGCGGGCGTGGGCGTGGACGACGTCGCCGCCGCGCTCGGCTGCTCGCGGCGCTCGGCGGAGATCCGCTTCCGCAAATGGATGGGCTGCACTGTTCTGGACGCGATCCACGCCGCGCGCGTGGACCTCGCCAAGCGCATCCTCGCGGACGGCATGGTCCGCATCGGGGACCTGCCCTCGCGCTGCGGGTTCAAGTCCGCCGCCACCTTCCGCCGCGTCTTCTCCGCCGTCGCGGGGATGTCGCCCCGCGACTACGTCGGCACGCTGCGGAGCCGTGCCGCGCCGCGCGGTTCCCTTCGTCCCAAACCCTGACGATCTGGCGGCGAATCGCGAAGGTCACTCGGCGACCAGCTCGAACACCGCCGAGTCGTAGTCCTTGTCCCCGAGGACGATCGGCAGCCCCACCTTCATCAGCGCCTCGCCGGTCGGGACCGGACCCTCCTTCATCTCGGCGACGAAGTCGCCGCACGGGCCGAGGATCGGCGAGTGGGGCGAGCGCCACGATTCGGTGTTGAGCTCGCGCAGGCGGTAGCGGCGCGCGGGGTCGAGCCCCTGCAGCCGCAGCGGCGGCGGGTCGTTCCGGCGCGCGTCGCGCGAGAGGCCGTAGACGCACACGACGGCGCGCGTCTTCGCCTCGTCCACGAACATCAGCGCCGCGTAGTCGCGCTCGTAGGGCGAGACGAGCCGGTAGAGGTCGCCCTGCTGCACGACGGGCCGGATGCGGCGGTACTCCGCCACGGCGTTCTTCGCGAACTCGAGCTCGCGCGGCGTCATGCTCTTGGGCTGCATCTCGAGGCCGAGGCGGCCCGAGAAGGAGACGTCCACGCGGTACTTGAACGGAACCTGCCGCCCCGTCACGGTGACGTGGCTCGCCATCGCGCAGGCCGGGTAGAACTGGCTCGCGCCCCACTGGATCTTCACGCGGTCGCGCGGGTCGGTGTTGTCGGAGGTCCAGAACTCGTCGCAGTAGCGCAGCGAGCCGTACTCCATGTGGCCGCCGCCGGAGGAGCAGGCCTGCATGTCGAGCTTCGGGTACTTGGCGCGCTGGCGGGCGAGGACCTCGTAGTAGCCCTTCGTGTAGTCGAAGTAGAGGTTGCCCTGGTGCGCCGCGTCGAGGTAGGCCGAGCCCACGTTGTCGATGTTCGCGTTGGCGTCCCACTTCACGTAGGAGAGTCCCGGGATCGAGGCGTAGGTCTCGTCGAGCTGGCGCCAGATCTCGTCGCGCACCGCGGGGTTCGCGAAGTCGAGCACGACCTGCGTGCCGCCGCGGCCCGTCCGCATCGGGCGGCCCTTCTCCTGCAGCGCCCAGTCCGGGTGCGCCGCGAGGAGGTCGCAGCGGCCGAGGTTCGCCATCTCGGGCTCGACCCAGAGTCCGAACCGCAGCCCGCGCCTCTTCGCCTCGCGGGCGAGCGCGCCGAGCCCGTGCGGGAGCTTCTTCTCGTTCACGTACCAGTCGCCGAGGCCGCGGTCGTCGGTGTCGCGCGCGTGCTCGCCACGCCCGAACCAGCCGTCGTCGAGGACGAACATCTCGACGCCGACCTGCTTGGCGCCGTCCATGATCTCGTGCAGCTGCGGCTCGGTGAACGTGAGGAACGTCCCCTCCCAGTTGTTGAGCAGCGTCGGGCGCTCCTTGGCGCCGTTCGGCATCCAGTGGCGGCGCGCCCAGCGGTGGAAGTTGCGCGAAACCTGCCCCTTGCCCTTCTCCGAATACGTGAGCGCCGCGACGGGAAGCTCGATCGACTTGCCGGGGTCGAGCACGTAGTCGCCCGCGACGTTCGCCGGGCCGCCGACCGCCTCCAGCAGGTCGAGCTCGCTCCGGCGCAGGGAGATCTCCCACGCGCCGGACCAGCACAGCGCGCAGCCGAGGACGCGGCCCTCGGTCTCGGTCGCCGGCCCGCCGACCGAGAGCATGAACGCGGGGTTGTCGAGCCACGCGTCGCGGACGCCGGAGCGCGACTCGAGGACGACGCGCCGGCCGCGCGCGAGCGGAGACTCGACGACCTCGGCCTCGCCGCCCCACTCGCCCGAGAGGCTCAGCAGCCGCCAGTCGTCCGCGAGCAGCGGGAACACGAGCGAGAAGGACGCCATGCGCGAGATACGCACGGGGCCCTTCTCGCCGTTCTCGAGCACGGCGCTCGTCTCGATCACGTCCGCGTCGGGCCGCGGACGGAAGGTCTGCACGACGCGGAAGTCGTGGACCGCGTCGCGCCAGCGCACGACCAGTCCGCCGGACTTGCGCTCCAGCTTCTCGACGACGAGGTCGAGCGTCTGCGTGCCGTCGTCGTGCGTGACCTTGAGCCCGCCGAAGCGGTTCAGCTCGCCGCCGGATTCGCCGAAGACCGAGTAGGCGAGCGGCTTCTCCGAACCGAGCGCGCTTTGGTGGCCGCCGTGTCCGGCGAGCGCGAGCGCGCCGACCGTGTCCGCGACCTTCGCGCCGAAGTGGCGCAGGAAGAGGCGGTCGCCTGCGGGCGTCCTCGCGAGCTCGAAGAGCATCGCGGCGTTGTCGGTCTCGACCGCGATCGGCTTCGGGGCGGCGGCGGCGCGTGCGGGCTTCGTGGCGGGACGGGGGGAAGGGGTGCGTTTTTTCATGGGTGGGGTGGGTTCGGGATGACGGCGCAAAGGATACCATGCCCGCCCCCGCGCCGTCCATCCCGATCTCTCCTCGCCGAGGGGGCGCAAAAGGAACGCCAGTGCCGGGAGCTGCACATCGACGGATCGAGGGCACCCCGGACGCCGCTCATTTTCTGAATATGGATCCCCTCTCCTTCGTCCAATGCATAACCGCATTGGAAGATTCCCCTTTCACCCTTTCTCCCCCTTCCCACCATGAGACGCCTTCTCCCCCTTCTTCTCCTCGCCGTTCTCGCCTCGGGCTGCCGCACCACCGCGATGAAGGGCACGCCGTTCTACACGGGCGAATCCGCCCGGCGCGAGGGTCCCGCCTCGGACCGCGTGAACCTCTGGCCGATCGCCTACTACCGCAACCCCGCGCTCTCCGTGCTCTGGCCGATCGGCGAGTTCTCCGACGACCGATTCGCGATCCGCCCGATCTTCTCGATGTACCGCGAGGACGAGAAGTCCCCCTGGCACGAGTACAACTGGCTCGGCGGCCTGGTCTCGTTCGACTCCCGGAACCAGCGCCGCATGGTCTTTCCGGCGTTCTGGGGGCGGACGCCCCTCGGCTCCTCCACCAACGAATACTTCAACGTCTTCCCCCTCTACTGGAGCGATCGCAACGAGGCGCGCGGCACGAGCCGCAACATCCTCTTCCCGCTCTGGGACATGCGGCGCCTCGGCAAGGGCCATCGCGACAACCGCTTCGGCCTCTTCCTCGCGGGCGAGGTCGACGACTACGGCGGCTACCGCAACTGGGTCTTCCCGCTCTGGTACTGGCACGACCTCGGTCCGAACAACAGCACGCTGCTCACGCTGCCCTACTGCCGCAAGAACCACACCGTCGCCAGTCCGCTCCTGCTCTCGTGGTGGGGGCCGGGCCACGGCCGCATCGCCCTCGGCCTCGCCGGCTGGCAGGGGAACCGCCACTGGGTCGCCCCGTTCTACCTGCGCGACCCCGACCGGGGCCGCTTCCTCTCCCTCGCCTACGCCCGCGACCGCGACTGGACCGCCGTCCCGCCGCTCCTCTCCGCCTGGGGCCCCGGCTGGGGCCGCCTCGCCCTCGGCCTCGGAGGCTGGGAGGGCGACGCCTCCTGGTTCGCCCCCTTCTACTACCGCGACGCCGCCAGCGACCGAACGATCTCCCCGCTCTACGCCTCCGGCCGCGGCTGGGCCGCCGTCCCGCCGCTGCTCTCCTGGTGGACCGAAGACGGCGGCACCCGCATCCTGCTCGGCCTCGGCGGCGCCGACGGCAACCGCCACTGGTGCCTCCCGCTCTGGTACCGCGACGCCGACGCCGACCTTCTCGTCACCCCGCTCTGGGGCCGCCAGCGCGACCGCTGGAGCGCCGTTCCGCCGCTGCTCTCCTGGCGGGTGCGCGACCCCGCCACGGGCGCCGCCTCCACCTTTCTCCTCGGCGGCCTCGCCGGCGCCACCCCCGGCGCGCACTGGTTCGCGCCGCTCTATTTCCGCGACGAGCGGAGAGACCGCTTCTACTCGCTGCTCTACGCCTCCGGTCCCGACTTCCATGCCATTCCGCCGCTCCTGACGGTGTGGAACCGCTCCGGATCCACCATCCTCTCGCCCCTCTACGTCCGGGGCCTCCGCGACGCCGGCATCCCGCCGCTTCTCACGTGGTGGGACAAGGACCGCGTCTGCGTCCTGTTCGGGCTCGCCGGCTGGGAGCGCGACGGCAGCCGCCACTGGGCGCTGCCGTTCTACGTCCGCGACGCCTCCCGGAACCAGTTCCTTTCCCTCGTCTACGCCTCCGACGGCGACCGCCGCGTCCTCCCCGTCCTTCTCTCCGCCTGGGGCCACGACTGGGGCCGCATCGCCCTCGGCCTCGGCGGCTGGGACGCCGACAGCTCCTGGCTCGTCCCGTTCTGGTATCGCGCCCCCGACCGTTTCATGACGCCGCTCTGGGGCCGCATGAACAAAGGGGAGGACACGGTCACCTGGTGGGCCACGCCGCTCTTCGGCACCCGATCCGGCTCCTCCTCGGGCTCCTGGCTCTTCCCGCTCTGGGACCTAGAGTGGAACCACGGGAAGGACCATCGGGACCTCGGCTACGACCACCGCTTCCTCCTCCTCGGCGGCGCGCGCAGCGGCCGGCGGTTCGGAGGCCGCTCCTCCGTCTGGTTCTGGCCGCTCTTCTCCGACGAGACGAACCCGCGCCTCGACGCCCTCCGCGCCGAGATGGACGCCTCGCGCGCGCCCGACCGCGAGTTCTTCCGCAAGGAGACCCGCGTCAACTGGCGATACGACGTCCGCCCCCGCACGGCCACGACCAACCTCGTCGAGGCCCCCGTCCGCGACGCGGCGCGGGAGGAGTCGGAGTTCCTGCTCGGCCTCGGCGGATCCGAGCATCGCGTGGTGCTCAACGGCGATGCCTGGCGCCTCGCCGAGAAGTTCGGCGGCGCGCCGGCGGAAGGCCCCCTCGCGCGGTTCGTCGACCCCAACGGCATCCGCTCCGCCGCGATCTCCGCCAAGGCCGGCGCGCCCGGCGCCCCGGCCGGCATCCGGCCCGCGAGCACCAACGACGTCGCGCGCTACGTCTCGGAGGACTCCGACTGGCTCTTTCCCCTCTGGTCGCACGAGCGGACGCGGGGCGTGATGTTCGAGCTGCCCTCCGGCGAGAAGTCGCTCGACGCCGAGCTGGAGACCTTCCGCGCGCTGCTCTTCCTCTACGACTACCGGCGCGAGGCGGTGCCGGAGGAGGGGCACGACTACGCCCGCCGGCGCGTCCTGTGGCGGCTCTACCACTACGAGAAGCTGAACGGCGACGAGTCGACCGACGTCTTCCCGGCCATCACGTACGACCGCCGCAAGGACGGCTACCGCAAGTTCTCCTTCCTCTGGCGCCTCTTCCGCTACGAGCGCGACCCGGAGAAGGGCACGACCCTCGACGTGCTCTTCCTCCCCCTCCGCCGCCCCTAGCCCCGAAGGACGGCCCCCGCCGCCCCCGCCGGGGTGCGGCGGGGCGGCCCGTGGGGCGCAGGGGCCAGCGAAAGGGCCGGCCTCAGCGGGCGCCCACGCCGAGCGCGTCGCGCGCGAAGGCGTCGAGCTGCCCGGTCGCGTCCAGCAGGTCGAGGCCCATGTAGCGGTCGCGCATGTAGATCGTCTTGCGCGCGTCGGCGAGCGTCGCCTCGCGCGTGGAACCGATCTCCTCCGGCTCCGCGGGGGCGCCGACGACGCGCAGCCGGCGCTCGATCTCGGCCGCCGGGAGGAGCTGGGCCGCGAGCCGTTCGCGGATCTGCGGCCAGCGCGCCCGGAGGCCCTCCAGGCGGGCGCGCTGCGTCTCCCGGTCCACAAACTTGGCGCGCACGGCCTTGACGCCGAGGTCGGCGAACTTCGTTCCGGCGAAGACCTGCGCGCCGATCCGCTCCTGCTCCTCGAGCGGCTTCCACCGCGCGAGGCAGGCGTCGACGTCCAGTGCGCCGTAGTCGAAGGCGAGGATGCGCTCGTAGACGCGGGCCATGAAGTGCGTGAAGACGCCGACCTGGATGCCGTGCGGAACGATCTCGCCGCGGAAGGTGTGGTCCCGCATCTCGAGCAGGTGGCTGAACAGGTGCTCGGCGCCGGAGGCCGGACGCGAGCTCTGCATGTCCTGCATCGCGAAGCCGCCGAGCATCAGCCCCTCGACGAACCGCCCGAGCGCGCCGCTCTCCATCGCGGCGACGCCCTCGGGATCGCCGATCGCGACCCGGAGCGCGCCCTGGACGGTCTCCCAGCCCTCGGCGTGCCACTCGGCCGCGCCGAGCTCGGCGGCGAGGATCCAGTCGGCGCCCGCCGGCACCTTCGCGAGCAGGTCGGCATAGCCGCTCGCGGCCATCCACGCGGGGGCGGTGCGCAGGACGTCCAGGTCGGCGAGCACGACGCGCGGCGCGGGGCAGGGATAGGTGATCTTGGCCCCCTCGGGGCTGCGCAGCGCCGCCCCGAAGCTCGAATAGCCGTCCACGCTCGCGGCGGTGGCGACCGTGAGGTACGGGACGCCCAGCTCGCCGGACGCGCGCTTCGCGAGATCGTTCACGACGCCGCTGCCGACCGCGACGGGAACGGGAGTCGGCCCGCCCGCGGCCGCGATCGCGTCGCGCACCTCGGCGGCGTAGCGGTAGTCGGCGTGGAAGGTCTTCCCTCCCGGCTCGAGGACGTGCTCCGCGACGTCGATCCCCGCTCCGCGGAGGAGCTCCTCGACCCGCTCGCCGGCCGCGGCGCGCGTACGGGGGTCGCAGACGACGAAGGCCCGCGTCGCGCCCGGGAACCACTCCCGGAACAGCGGCACGACCTGCGGGAGGACGCCGTCGCCGATCACGCACGCCTTGGTGTCCGTTGCGCGCCTCAGCGCGCGTTCGATTCTCTCGTTCGACATGGTTTTCGATCCTTGTTTCGGTATCCGCTCCCCCGCCGCGTCCGGGCTTGCGCCTCCGGCCGCGGCATTCCGGGGGGAACGCCGGCGGATTCTACGCCATTTCGCGCCGTTTGAAAAGCGGCCCGCGCGGCGCCGCCTTCCCTTCCGCGCACGGGCATGGTAGAATCCGCGCCATGAAACCGAAGTTCCTCGTTCCGGGCGTCGCGCTCGCCGTCGCCCTGCATGCCGCCGCGGAGCCGCCCCGCCCCGCCTCGTTCGCCGAATTCGACCGCCGCGCCAGGGCGGGCGAGACGCTCTCCGTCGTCTTCTTCGGCGGTTCGCTCACGTGGAGCGCCAACGCGAGCGATCCGAACGCCACGGGCTTCCGCCCGCTCGTCGCGGAGCATCTGCGCGCCAGGTACCCGGCCGCACACTTCCGCTTCCATGACGCCGCGATCGGCGGCACGGGCTCGACGCTCGGCGTCTTCCGGCTCGACCGCGACGTCCTCGCGCACGGGCCCGACCTCGTCTTCCTCGACTTCGCGTGCAACGACGGCGGCGGCCCGGAGGCGCTCGCGCAGTCGTGCTGCTACGAGGCGATCCTGCGGCGGCTCGTCGGGCGCGGCGTCCCCGTCGTGCAGATGTTCTTCACGTTCGGCTTCTGGGCGAGGAACCTCGACGACCCCGAGAACGGCCACGCCCAGCTCGCCGCCTACCGCCGCCTCGCCGATGCCTACGCGACCGGCGTCGGCGACGTCTACCGCGACGGCCCGCTCTTCCCCGACCTTCGCGCCGGACGCACGACGATGGAGCAGGTCTGGCCGTTCGACGACGCCCATCCCGGCGACCTCGGCTACCGGTACTTCGCCGCCGCCGGCATCGAGGGCTTCGACCGGGCCGTTTCGAACGGGGTCGTCTGCCGCCTCCCGGAGACGCCGGTCTTCGGCGACGTCGCGGACGTCGCGCGGAGGGACTTCGCGTGGCGCGAAAAACCCCGCGCGGAGCCCGGCCCCGGAGCGGCGGGCGAGGAGGGGCAGGACGGGAGGTCGGTCGTTCCCGAGGGCTGGACCCTCCGCCCGACCTACCGAACCTCGCTCTGGTACGACGGGCTCTCCTCGCGATGGCTGGACGGCGTCGCCGTCTTCTCCGGGACGAACCGCGCGCCGATCAAGGTCCGCGCGAAGGCGAACCTCGTCGGCGTCTTCGGGGAGGCGGACGAGAAGGCGCTCGACGGCGAGATCCGCGCCGGGTGCAAGCCCCTGACGGCCTTCCGCGGCAATCACGGCGCGGGCGCGGGCCGGCTGTTCATCTGGCGCCAGGCGCTCGTGCCGGGCTGGGAGCGCGGCGAGTCGGAGGAGCGGACGTTCGCGATCGACCCCGTTCCCGACGGCGTCGGCGAGCTCCGCATCGGCGCGATCTGCACCGCAAGCCTCCTCCCCGTCGAAGCGGAGGGCGCCCCCGCGCCCGCCGGCGCGCTCGACGTCGACGCCATCGACCACGGCCGACAGCCCTGACCTCCGGCGGCCGCCGGGGGAACGGGGCGGCTACCGGACCGCGGGGCCCGCGAGCCGGAAGACGCGCCCCGGCTCGCGGGCGGCGCCGGGATGGAAGGAGAGCGAGACGGCGTCGGCGGAGACGTGGAGCCTTGCGTGCCCCGCGGCGCGGCCGTAGAAGTACTCGCGCAGGAACGGGCGGAAGAAGCCGTGGTCGCGGTCGAACGCCCCGAGGTCCTCCTCGCGGATTTCGCCGCGCCGCACGGTCCCGTACGCCTCGGGCCGGTCGGCCTCGGGCACGGCCGTCGCGAGCTCCGGGGCGGCCCAGACGGAGTTGAGCGTGAATTCGCAGAAGCCGCCGAAGGGGTTCTCGTGGCGGTAGAAGGCCGTGGTGTGCGTGTGGCCCGAAAGGACGACCGCGCGGCGTCGGGAGAGCGTCTCGTAGAGGCGCGCCCGCCCCTCCTCGGAGCGCCCGCCGAGGCGCCAGCGCCAGAAGGGGGACTCGTCCGCGGTGAAGGGGCCGTGCGTGACGAGGAAGACGCGGCGCGCGTCCCGCGCGCCGTCGATCTCGTCGGAGAGGCGGTCGAGCGGGCAGTTCTCGAAGTCGCAGAAGAGCCACAGGTCGCCCTCCAGGCGCAGGGAGAACGACGGGTAGGACGCCTCGACGCCCGCCTGGCGCGTGAAGAAGTCCCGCGCGAAGGCGAGATACGCCTCGCGGGCGCCCTTGCCGCGCACGTCGTGGTTGCCGAGGACGCTCAGGAACGGCAGGTCCGCGGGAAACGGGGCGCGCAGCAGGCGGATGCAGTCCTCGAGCATCCGCACGTGCGTGGCGGGGTCGTCGCAGTCGCCCTGCACCAGGTCGCCGATCTGCAGCACGAACCGGGTCGGTTCGGCGCGGGCGAGCGCGCCCGCGGCGGCGACGAGGTCCCGGCACCGGCCGCGCCACATCTCGCCGTTGCGGCGGAACTCCTCGTGCTGGATCTTCGCCCACCGGTTGGACTCGTCGTAGTGCGAATGGTAGACGGACTCGGGTTCGGCGTCGTAGTGCGTGTCGCCGAGGAGGGCGACGGCATAGCGTCCGGAGGCGGCGTCGCCCGGCGGATCGAAGGCGGGAGAGGAATTCATGGGCCGGAAAGTCTACGGGGAAACGGGCCCGGGGGCAAGCGAAATTTCGGAAGGAACGGCCCTCCGGAAGGGAACCCACCGGCGCAGCGCGAGGAGCAGCAGGGCGATGCCGAGCGCCAGCACCGCCATCCACAGACCGAAGACGGGCCGCCAGCCGCCGAGCCTCGCGTGCAGCGCGGGGAAGCCGTAGATGGAGATCGCCGCCCCGACGTACGTGAACGCGTTGAGAAGCCCCGAGACCGTCCCCACGCGCCCGTACCGCGCGAACTGCCCCGGCAGCTCGCCGATGAGCATCAGGTTGACCCCGTGCATCGAGGCCGAGAGCACCGCCAGCGTGGGCAGCCCCACCGCCAGCTTCGCCCCGTCCGTTGCGAAGAGCAGCGCCGCGCACGCCAGACCCGTCCCGAAGAGCGCCAGCGCCGTCTTCTCCTCGTCTCCGATCCGCCGACGGAGGGCGCGCGCCGCCGCCATGCTCGCCACCGCGAAGACCGGCAGGAGCGCGACGGAGAGGATCGAGCCGGAGGTCCCCAGTCCGTACTGGTCCTTCACGATGCTCGAGGCCCATACCTCGATTCCGTCGCGAAGCACCCCTTGGCAGACGATCACCCCCATGACCGGGAGGAGCCCCGAGAGAAGCAGCAGCCGCCCGAAGGGGATCCGCTCCGGGGGAGCCTCCTCCCCTCCCCCGGCCTCCGGCCGCGCCGCGGCCCGTCCCGGACGGGCCCCGGACTCGGGCGCGAGACGGCGGACCGTGCCCGCCCAGACCGCCGCCATGGCAAGCGCGGCGACCGCGACCGCGGCGAAGGAGAGGCGCCAGCTCGCGAAGCGGTTGCAGCCCGAGACGAGGACGAACACCGTGACGATCGCGACGTTGCAGGCGACGGAGATCCAGAAGATCGCGCTCCGGTACCGGTCGGTCGGCAGGTTCACGGCGACGAGCTTCACGAGCGGCGGCCAGAACATCGCCTGCGCGAATCCGTTCGCCGCCCAGAGCGCGACCATCGCCGGAACGCAGCCGACGGCGGCGGGCATCGCGAGGTTGCAACCCGCGGTGAGCAGCAGCGCGACGAGGATGATCCGGCGGGGGTCGAAGCGGTCCGCGAGGGGGCCGGTGACGAACTGCCCGAATCCGTACAGCGCCACCGCGGCCATGCTCGAGAGCCCCGCGGACGTGCGCGCGAGCCCCGTGTCGTCGCAGATGGCGAGGATCGATGCGTCGTATCCCTTGCGCGTCAGGTAGCTCGTGAAGTAGGCCGCCGAGCAGAGCGCGACGAGCCCGAGGGCCCGCCGCGCGGCTTTCGCCGGATTCTCCGATCCGGCACGCCCCCTTCCGGGGGGCTGGAGGGCGTCGCTCATTCGGCGCTGTCGCAGGCCGTTCCGGGCGCCGGCCCGCTACTTGCGGGCGCGGCGGACCTTGACGCCGACCTCGGGCTGGCCCGCGACCTTCTTGTTCGGCGGCTCCGCCGCCTTGTTGTCCGGGTTCTGGGCCTGCGAGGCCGGGAGGAAGCGGTAGTACACCATCAGCTGCAGCGCGCAGAGGCAGGTGTCCATCTCGCGGCACCAGAGCGTGGTCGTGCTCTCCTCCTCCTTGCCGTCCTTCCAGCGCTTGCAGGGCAGGTTGCCCTTGTTGGAGCGGTAGGCCTCCTGCGCGGACGGGCTGTCCCACCAGCCGATGTCGCGGTACTTGCCCGTGAGGTCCTGGTAGCCGCTCTCCTGGTTCTCGCCCTTGAGGATCTGCTGGCGCTTCTGAAGCTCGGGCAGGAACAGCCGGTTCCACTTCGCGAACGTCGAGCCGCCCTCCTGGAACTTGGCCTGCGTGAGGTAGTACCAGTAGTAGATCGGCGAGGGATCATTCCCCCAGGGCTGGTCCTCCCAGTGCTCGAAGTCGTAGGTGCAGGCGTCCATGAAGTTCATCGCCGCCTTGACCTCCGGGGCGTTGTACTCGCCGAGCAGCTGCATGCAGAGCGTCGCGATGGGCGTTTCGCCGGGGTGGCCGTTGGGGTTGCCGCCGCTGGTGGCCTGGTAGTGGAACACGCCGCCCGTTCCCTTGTAGCACGGCAGGAAGGCCTTCTTCGCCTTCTCGTAGCACTCGTCCAGACCGGCCACCTGGATGCCCGCGGTGTGGACGGCCTTGATCGCCTGCGCGCACCAGCCGGAGAAGGAGTTGTCGGTGCGCTCCGTCGGCTTCATCCCGTACTCCCAGCCGTTGTACGCGTTCTGGCCCTGGATGATCGGCACCACCGCGCGCTCCACGGCGTCCTTGATGATCGGGTTCCTCGTCATCGCGTAGGCCTCGCCGAGCGCGTACACGCCGATCGGGTGCGAATAGTTGTTGCCGTCGCGGTTCTTGAAGTAGTTGCCGCCGCCGAGGCTGTCGATGAGGAACTTGATCCCCTTCTCCACCGTCGGCCCGAACTCCGTGTCGTCCGCCGGCGTCTCGCCGTGCGCGAGGTAGGTGAGGATCGCCAGGCCGGTCATGGCCGTGTAGTTGTGGGACGACTCGCCCCAGGAGCCGTCCGCGTTCTGCTTCGTCTTGAGCCAGCGCAGGGCGCGCATGACCGACGCGTCGCCGCCGGCGGCGCCGGCGTGGCCCGCCAGCGCGCGGCCGCGCTGGCCGGGCGTGCGGTTCGCGAAGATGCCGGGCATCTGGATCGGGCTGCGGACGAGCGCCACCGCCGTCATCTCCACGGGCTTGGCGGAGACCGGCTCGTCGGAGAAGTCCGCGGGCGTGTCGACGGGCGTGAAGTCCGAGACCGGGCCGTCGATGTCGCTGTCCATCGGCTCGATCGTGTCCGGCGGCTCGATCGGCGGCTCCGGCGGCGGCTCCTCGATCTGCACGTCCTCCGCCGGCGGCATGATCTCCACCGGCCTGTTGATCGCCTTCTCGGTCGTGTCCGTCTTGATCGTGAACAGGATCAGGATGCCGATCAGCGGGATCAGCACGGCCGCGATCGGGGCGCTCAAGCGCTGCACCTGCAGGCGCGCGAACTTGTACTCGCCCGTGTCGTGCGGCATCTTGAGGCCGTCGAGCGTCTTCCGGATCAGCTCCCGGAGAGGCATGTTCGAGTAGAGCTTCTGGATCTCCTCCAGGGAGCGCTGCCCGGAGAGTTCCTCCATGATTTCGTTCTGTCTGTCGATTTCTTCGCTCATGGCGTGTCCTTCGATGGTTTCGCGGGATCGGGGCGGCTCCGCGGGAACCGCTTTCACCCCTATATACGATTCCCGGGAGCCGGTTTCTTAGGGTCGGGGAAAAAATTTTTTCGCCGTCCCCGGAAGGGGCGCCGGAATCGGGGTCCATTTTCGCGGAAACGGGCCGGGAAGTCAAGCCCCGCCCGCCGCGTAGAGCGCCACCGCCGCCACGAGCAGCAGCGCCGCGAGGACCCGGCGCGCCACGACCCCCGCCCCGACCCGCTCCTCCAGGTCCGTCCGCCCCGTCCGCGCGACCAGCCAGCCCAGGCCCACCGAGACGAGCCCGCGCGTGCTCTGCACGATGTTGCCGAGCACGAGCCCGCATGCCGCGAAGCACCCGTAGAGCGCCACCATCGCCAGGAACCACAGCGCCGCGTACGGCAGCGCGTGCCGCCGCCACTCCGCCGCCGGGAACCGCGGGACGAACGGCAGCAGCGCCAGGCTCGCCGCGCCAGTCACGAGATAGATCAGCGCCAGCGAGAAGAGCGAGCGCCCGGCGAAGCCGGGGAACGCCGGGGCCACCGCCTCGAACGTCCTCACGATGTACCAGTCCGCGACGCAGTACCCGGCGCACGTCGCGAGGAGCCACCCCCATCCGGACCGCGAGATCCTCCGCCCCGCGCCCGCCAGCAGCGCCGCCGCCGCCACGACGAGCGCGACGCCGCACCACTGCGCCGCCGTGCAGGGCCGCCCGAGCCCGAACGAGTAGAACGCCGCCAGCATCGGCACCTTCGCCGCCAGCAGCGGCGAGGCGCGCGAGGAGTCCACGCGCCGGAGCAGGAGGAACATCGCCGCGTTGGCCGCGAGGCAGAAGAGCGTGCTCAGACCCGCCGCGGCCAGCGCCGGGCGCCACGGGACCGCCGCCGCGCCGCCGGCCGGCCACGTCGCCGGCAGCAGCGCGATCGCACCGAGGCCCATCAGCGCGAACGCCGGCGGGAGCAGCGTCCACGCCGGGCGCCTCGATTCGCGCACGTAGCGCGCCGAGACGAGGTACGAGCACGACTGCAGCGCCGCCGCCGCGAACCCCGCCGCCAGACCCGCCGCGCCCGTCATCGCGCCGCCCCCCGCGGGTGGAAGGAGCGCACGACCGACGCGAGCCGTCCCGCATCGACGTGCGTGTAGATCTGCGTCGTGCCCACGTCCGCGTGCCCCAGCATCTCCTGGATCGCCCGCACCGGCGCCCCGTGCGCCATCAGGTGCGTCGCGAAGCTGTGCCGCAGCCAGTGCGGCGAGACGTCCCGCGGCAGCCCCGCCGCCGCCGCGCGCGCCTTGACGACGTCCCACACCGCATGGCGCGACATCCCCCGGCCGAACCGGTTCAGCAGCAGCCGCGGCTCCCCGGGGGCGGGCCGGAACCGCGGCCGCCCCTCCGGCCCCAGGTACGCCCGCACCGCGGCCTCCGCCCGCGACCCGAGCGGCACCTGCCGCACCTTGCCGCCCTTGCCCCGGACGCGCACCAGCGCCTCGTCGAGCCGCACCTCGTCCAGCGTCAGCCCCGCCGCCTCGCTCTCGCGCAGCCCGCACCCGTACAGCAGCTCCAGCAGCGCCCGGTCGCGCAGCGTCTCGCGCCCCGGCGCCCCGCCCTCGAAGAACCGCGCCACCGCCCCCTCCGAAAGCGCGTGCGGCAGCACGCGGCTTCGCCGCGCCTGCGCCAGTCCCGCCGCGGGGTCCGCGTCGATGCGCCCCTCCGCGCGCAGGTACGCGAAGAACCCCTTCACGGCGACGAGCCTTCTCGCGCGCGTGGCCTCCGAGAGCCCGGCGCGGACGCCCTCCTCCAGGAATCCCCGCAGCCGCTCCGTCCCCACCGCGCGCCAGTCGACGCGGTCGGGGTCCGCCGCGGGCCCGGCCGCGCCGTCGCCCGCGAGGAACGCCGCCAGCGCCCGCAGGTCGGAGGCGTACGCCTCGCGCGTCCGCGGGGAGAGCCCCCGCTCCCACGCGAGGAAGCCGATCCAGTCCCGGACGTCGCTACGGGGCACGGCCCATCCCCGGCAGCTTCGCCCGCGCGGCGGGGTCGGCGGGGAACGACGCCGTCTCGAACCCGGCGCGGGCGAGCGCGTCCTCGAGGTTCTTCGTGCCGACCTTCATCGAGTCGTAGCGCACGACGATCGTCCCCTCCGCGAAGTTGGTCCCGACGATCCGGAAGCACATCTCGCGCGACCCCGCCTCGTTGCGGAAGCGCGAGTCGGGCAGCGCCCGCAGCGCCTTCTCAGCGACGGCGAGCCGCGCCGCGTCCGTGAGGTCGGGCGACGTCAGCGCCGCCGTGCGGACGTCGCGCACGCGGCACCCGCCGGCAAGCGGCAGGGCGGCGGCGAGAAGGACGGGAAGGAGAGGCGTGGCTTTCATGCCCCCGAGTCTACCACACCCTCCCCGCCCCGCGCAAGACGGGGAATCGCTTTCGGGCGGAAACGCACGGTTGCCGGAGGTGGCGCGGTCTGGTAGACTGTTCCCATGAACGCGAAATTCCCCCTCCCCGCGCTCGCCGCAGCGCTCTCCGCCGCCTTCGCCTCCGCGGTCGCCGCCGCCCCCGCGGTCCTCCCCGACGATCCGAAGCCCGCCGCGATGCGCGCCTACGGCCTGCGCGAGGCGGCGCCGCTCTCGCCCACCGAAATCCGCGTCGTGATCGGCGCGGCCGCCACGGCCTCCGCCGACCGGGCGGACGCCTGGCGCATCCTCTCCGACAAGGACCCGGCCTACAGCTACACGACGTTCGCGCGGCCGAAGTCCGTGCGCAAGATCGCGCAGGCGGACGAGTTCCCGCTCCCCGCCGGCGACGCCTCGCCCAAGCCGGCCAGGCGCGGCGCGCTGCGCGCCGTCGCCGTCGCGATCGAGCTGCCCTCCCCGATGAAGGACGGCGCCACCTACACCGTGGTCGCGCACGGCTCGCCGTCGATGCAGAACCTTCTGGTGACCGGCGGGCGCGCGGACGCGTCGTTCACGTTCCGCTCGTCCGGCCCGTTCGCGAAGGAGGAGCTGCCGCCCCCCACCGACGAGGCGCGCGCGGCGGCCGGCCTGCGCGGCGTCTGGAGCGTCGGCGGCGGCATCGTCCGGCTCGAGTGCGGCGCGGGGCTCGTCCCGCCCGCCTGCGACGATCCCTCCGCCTACACGGTCACGCGGAACGGCGCGCCCGCGCCGGTGCGGTCGATCGGCCGCCGCTCGCGCATCGACCTCTACAAGCCCGAGTACTGGCCCTTCCATGTGCTGATGATGCACGACGTCTTCCTCGACCTCGGCACGCCGCTCAAGGCGGGCGACAGGGTGCGCGTCTCGGTCTCGCCGTCCGCGATGGCCGCCGGCGCCGCCGCGGAGGCGGAGCTCGCGTTCGACGAGAAGTCCAGCGTCTCGGACTCCATCAAGGCGAACCAGGCCGGCTACCTCCCCGACGCGATCAAGTTCGCGCGTCTCGGGCGCTGGCTCGGCACGATGCCGAAGGGCGCGCTCGACCTGCCCTCCCCTCCCCCCTTCGAGGTGCGCGACGCCGCCACGCACGCGGTCGCGTTCTCCGGCACCGCGCGTCCGACCCACCGCCGCGGCGAGAAGGACGCGCGCCCCGGCGACCTCTCGGGCGAGAACGTCTGGGAGATGGACTTCACGAAGCTCGCGAAGCCCGGCCGCTACTACGTCGCCGTGCCCGGCGTCGGACGCTCCTTCGACTTCCGGATCGCGTCGGACGCCTACGCGGCGCCGTTCGCCGTCGCGGCGACGGGCCTCGTCGCGCAGCGCTGCGGCATCGAGCTCAGGGAGCCGTGGTTCCCCTGGAACCGCGTCTCGTGCCATGACAAGGGCCTCGTCCCGACCACCGCCCCGCACGGCACGCCCCTCGGCAAGCTCCCCGGCATGGCCGAGCCCGGCGCCGCGAAGCTCGACGCCAGGGGCGGCCACCACGACGCGGGCGACTACAACCCGCGCTCCCACCTCGACGTCGCGCAGGCGCTCCTCGACGCCTACGACGCCGCGCCGCGCAAGTTCCGCGACGGCCAGATGCCCGTCCCCCCGAACGAGCGCGCCAACGGCGTCCCGGACGTCGTCGACGAGGCCCTCTGGGAGCTGCGCCTCTGGTGCGGCCTGCAGGACGCCGACGGCGGCGTGCGCGGCGGCACGGAGGCGAACGGCGACCCGAACTTCTTCCAGACGGTCGAGCTCGACACGCTCGGCGACTACGCGTTCGCCAAGAGCGCGAAGGCGTCGTTCGAGTTCGCCGGCTGCGCCGCGCAGTGCGCGCGCATCCTCCGCTCCTGCGGGAAGGGGCCCGCAGCCGAGCGCCTCCTCGCCCGCGCCGCCAGGGCATGGGACTGGGCCGAGAGAAACCCGCCGGAGACGAACGACGCGAAGAAGCGCGGCGAGCAGTGGACGTCGCCGCGCGCCTACGCCGCCGCGCACCTGCTGGCCGCGACGGGCGAGGCGAAGTACAACGAGGCGTTCGTCGCCGAGACGCCGTGGAAGAGCGACCCGAACGCGCCGGCGCAGAAGGACAATGCCTGGGACCACCGCGCCGCGGCCTACGCCTACGTGCACTCCGCGCCCGAGAAGGCGACCGACCCCGCGGTGCGCGCCGCCGCGAAGAACGCCATCGTGCGCGACGCGGACGGATTCATTGGCGCCGTCAAGAACGCCGCGTATCCGTTCATCCGGCACCCGTGGGCGCCGATCAACTGGGGCACGGGCGCCTACGAGAACATGCTCCACCCGATCATCTACGCGTGGGCGGTGACTGGCGACGCGAAGTACCGCGACTGGATCGTCCGCAACTGCGACAACACGCTCGGCTGCAACCCGATGTCGATCTGCTGGATGACGGGCTTCGGCGGCCGCCGCATCCACGCGCCGCTGCACAACAGCCGCTACTCGCCGGGCGGCGTCGTCCCGGGCATCCAGTGCGAGGGGCCGGTGCAGTCCGGCCAGGGCTACAACTGGAAGGAGACCGCCGTCCCCGCCCCGCGCACCGACAGCGCGTCGCTCTACACCTTCTCCGACTGCCATTTCGCCATCGGCATGGACGAAGGCGTCGTGAACGCCCAGGCCAAGACCCTCGCCGCCTTCGGCCTCCTCCTGCCCGACGCGCGCTAGCGCCCCCCTGCCCGCCGCGCCGCCGCCCCCTTCAAACCGAATTCTTCATATTTTTTATTTTGAAATTTCAAGATTTATTTTTGCTTGATATTTCCCCGTTTTTGTGCTATTCTTTCTCCCATGCCCTACGGATGTTCCGCCTCTTCCCGCTACCGCTGGCGCGCCGACCGCGAGCCGGACGCGTTCTACTCCGGTCTGTTCTCCCCCGCGACGGAGGACCGCTACTACGGAATGCTCGCGATCGGGCTCCTCGAAGTCGCCATCCTCTGCTGGCCCGTCACGCTCGGCCTCCTCGCGCTCTCCGGCCTCGGGCTCGGCCTCGGCCACCTGCTCTCCCGCGCCGAAGCCCGCGGCCGTGCGCGCGCCCTCGCCGCGGACGCCCGCCGCCGCCGCGCGCTGCGGCGCCGGCGCGCGGCCTCCGTCTTCCCGCCGCCCTCGCCCGAGGCGCTCCTCACCGCGTGGGAGCGCTCCCGCGACTCGCTCACGGAGCGGATCCTGCTCGGCTCGCTCGTGGCCGACCTTGAGCCCGCGGTCGACGCCTCCTATCAGCGTGACGCCGACGGAATGATCGTCGGGCGCGCGCCCGGCATCCGCGGATGGCTTGCGGAGAACGCGCCCGAACTCCTGCCGCACTACAAGGCGCTGATGGCATACAAGCGCCTCGCGGAGCGGTTCCGTCTCGCGTGCGGGCTGGACGAGCCCGGCACGGCGGAGGAACTGCTCGCGATCCGCGCGTCGGGCCGTTCGGCGCCCGCCCGCGCCCGCCGGAATGAACTCGCGAAGCCCCGGCGGGAGGCCGCGGCGCTCCTCGCCGCGCTGCCGCGCCCTACCCTTCGCGCGCTCGACGACGAGCTGCACCGGCGGTTCGGACTCGTCCGGCGCCGCCGCGGACCGCGGCGACGCCGCTCCGCCTAGCCCAGGAGACGCGTCCCGGCGAGGCCGGGCCGACGGGATCGGAAGAAAGGGGACGATTCTTCGTCCGTCGGGTGGACTCGGGTTTCGCACGAAACCCGAGCCTCGAGCATGGTGGGTCTACCAGTGGAAAATCACACGGGGGCGGCGGGGCGGACCGTAGAAGACGGGCGGC
>CAMOEO010000009.1 GCA_946612175.1 uncultured Verrucomicrobiota bacterium | reverse complement strand
GGGGGTGGGGGGAGCCGTCGGGGCGGGTCCAGAGGCCGGAGGGGGCGGCGGCGGCGCGAAGGGCGTCGCAGGCGCGGTCGACGGAGGCGAGGGTCTCGCGGCCGATCGATTCGGGGAGGCCGGCGCGGTCGCTGCGGAGGGCGACGAGGGTCCGGGGGGCGCCCCGCGCCGCGGGGGGGAGGGCGGCGAACGCGAGGAGAAGGAGGGCGGCGGCGGCGAGGGGACGGGGCATGCGGCGGTGGCGGGGTCTACTTCTGGCCGTAGTAGGCGCCGGGGCCGTGCTTGCGGAAGTAGTGCTTGTCGAGGACGTGCGCGGGGGCGGGGGCGGCGGAGGGGTCGATCGCGAGGGTGTCGAGGGCCATGGCGGCGATCTGCTCGAGGGCGACGGCGTTCTCGACGGCCTTGCGGGGGTCGCGACCCCACGTGAAGGGGCCGTGGCCGGCGACGAGGACGCCGGGGAAGGCGTCGGGGTCGAGGTCGCGGAAGCGCTCGGCGATGACGAGGCCGGTATTGCGCTCGTAGTCCGCGGCGACCTCCTCGGGGGTCAGCTCGCGGGTGCAGGGGACGGGGCCGTGGAAGTGGTCGGCGTGGGTGGTGCCGAAGGCGGGGATGGCGCGGCGGGCCTGGGCCCAGGCGACGGCCTTGGGGGAGTGGGTGTGGACGATGCCGCCGACGGAGGGGAACGCGCGGTAGAGCGCGAGGTGGGTGGGGAGGTCGGAGGAGGGGCGGAGCGAGCCCTCGACGACGTGGCCGTCGAGGTCGACGACGACGATGTCCTCCGCGGTCATCGCGTCGTAGGCGACGCCGCTGGGCTTGATGGCGACGAGGCCGGCCTCGCGGTCGATGCCGGAGACGTTGCCCCAGGTGAGGACGACGAGGCCGTGGCGGACGAGGTCGAGGTTGCGGCGGAAGACTTCGGTCTTGAGGGAGAGGAGGGACATGGAAGGGGGTTGAAGGGGTTGAAGGGGTTGAAGAGGTTGAAGAGGGTGAAGGGGTTGAAGAGAGGGGGGCTATTTCGAGGGGGCCTCGGAGGTGGAGTCGAGGGGCTTCCAGTCGATGATGTCGTCGAGGGGGATGGAGCGGGTGATGCCGGGGGAGGTCTCGAGCCGGTAGAACTCCTTGGTCTGCTCGACGAAGACGCCGCGGATCTCGCCGCCGTTGCGCGTGCGGAGGACGACGTCGGGAAGGAACCGGCGGCGCAGTTCGACGGTGGGGACGGTGGCGGTGACGTTGCGGGCGACGTCGACCTCGGCGGAGGCCTCGGCGTAGCCGGGGCGGGAGAAGGTAAGGCGGTGGTGGCCGGCGGGGACGTCGGCGAGGACGAGCGGGGCGGAGACGGCGGCGCCGTCCTTGGCGGCGGTGGTGCCGCGGCGGACGCCGTCGACGAGGACGTCGACGCCGGCGGGGGAGGTGGAGACGGAGACGGAGCCGACGTTGGCGGCGAGGCGGAATTCCTCGGTGTGCTCCTCGCCGGGGCCGATGGCGACGGTGCGGGCGGCGGGGTCGTGGCCGGCGAGCTCGACGCGGACGCGGTATTCGCGGGGGGCGGCCTCTTCGAGGACGAAGGGGGACTGGCCGCGGTACTGGTTGTCGACGTAGACGCGGGCGCCGGCGGGAAGGGTGACGACGGAAAGGCGGCCGGGGAGAGGGTCGAGCGGGGCGTTGACGGAGAAGCGCTCGCCGGCGGCGAGGCGCACCTGGGTGCGGAACGGGGCGTGGCCGGGGAGGGAGAGCTCGAGCGTGGCCTCGCCCTCGGGGATGCCGTCGAGGTCGAGCGGGGTCGCGCCGCGCGGGGCGCCGTTGAGGGAGACGGACGCGCCGGCGGGCTCGGAGGTGACGTGGAGGGAGGCGGAGGTGGAGACGAGCCGCGCGAAGAGGCGGACGGGCGCGGGCGCGGCCAGGTCGGTCTCGAGCGTCTGGGGGCGGTGGCCGGCGAGCTCGAAGACGAAGGTGTGGTGGCCGGGCGGGACGTCGGGCAGGAGGGCCGGGGTGACGCCGGCGGAGGCGCCGTCGCGCGTCACGGAGGCGCCCTCGGGCTCGGAGACGAGGAGGACGGGGACGACGGGGGCGGGGAGGTCGAAGTGGACGTCGGAGGGGACGTCGACGGCCTCGAACTCGACGAACGTGGCGGGGGCGCCCTCGGGGGCGAGGCGGGCGACGTGGCGGCCGGGGGCGAGGGGGACGGAGACGGGCGTCGCGCCGCGCGGGAGGCCGTCGACGGAGAGGGCGGCGCCGGACGGGGTGGAGGAGATGGTGACGGGGGCGGGGACGGGCGCCTCGGGGGCGGCGGCGCGCGCGGCGGCGGGGAGGGGCGCGGCGGCGGCGAGGAGGAGCGCGAGGAAGGCGGCGGCGGGGGCTGTCGGGCGGTGCATGGCGGGTTCCTCCTGCGGCCTACTTGCCGCCCATGCGGGCTTCGATCTCGCGCAGCTTGCGGAAGGCGGCGCGGTAGCGGTCGTCGGCTCGGTCGGGGACGGTCTCGAGCAGCTCGCGGAGGGCGTCCGCGGCGGCGTTCCAGTCGCGCGTGTTGGCGGCGATGTCCGCGTCGGCGTTGAGGCGGTCGACCGTCTCCTGGAGCTCGCGGGCGGAGTCGGCGGCGAGGCGGACGGCCTCGTCGTAGAGCTCGGGCTTGGGGTCGAGCGTCTCGAGGTTGGCGGCGGCGGCGCGGAAGGCGCGGACGGCCTCGAAGAGGTGGCCGCGGCGGATGTCGCGCTCGGCGTGGAGGCGGCGGGCGCGCTCGAGCTCCTGCTCGGCGCGGGCGACGAGCTCCTCGCGGCTGTAGGCGGCGGCCCAGAGCCCGAGCTCGGTGAGGCCGAAGGTCTCGAGGTGCTCGCAGAGGAGGCGGAAGTCGTCGGGCTCGGGGAAGTTCTCGACGGCGACGGTGCGGGCGCGGCCGGAGAGGAGGGCGGAGACGCGCGTGACGGCGTGCTCGTTGCGGCGGGGGCGGCCGACGTAGGCGTTGCGGAGCGTGGCGAAGTTGTTCTGCTCGAACGCCCGGGCGAGGTCGGCGCGGGCGTCCTCGGAGAGCGGCTCCTCGGCGGTCTTGCGGAGATGGCGGTTCTGCGAGAGGTCGTCGACCGAGACGGTGAGGAATCCGTCGGCGGAGAGGTCCATCTCGTAGCGGAAGACGTTGTCCGCGGTGCCGCGCAGCTTGAGGTAGGAGAACTGCAGCGGGGGTTCGGGCGGACGCTCGGGAACGGGGGAGACCGGGGCGGGGCCGCGGGAGGAGAGGAGCAGCTTGGCGGCGGCGGCGAGGAGGACGACGGCGACGGCGAGGAGGACGGCGTTGACGATCGTGCGGCTGGTGCGCGCGGGAGCCGCGGCGCCGCGGCTCGGGGCGGCGGCGGGGGCGGCGCGGAGGCCGAGATCGACGGGCGCGGCGGGCTCGGGCGGCGGTGCCGCGGGCTCGGGGGCGGGCGGCGGTGCCGCGGGCTCGGGGGGCGGTGCCGCGGGCTCGGGCTGCGGTGCGGCGGACGCGGGCGCCGGCTCGGCGGGGGGCGCGGAGAAGACGATGGGCGCGAGCTGCGGGGGCGGCGGCGCGGGCTCGGCGGCGGAGGGCGGGAAGGCGCCGTCGGCGTCCGAGACGGAGAAGCGCGTCGCGCCGATGGTGACGACGTCGCCGGGGGCGAGCGCGGCGGAATCCGTGATGTTCGAGCCGTTGACCTGGGTGCCGTTCACGGTCGCGAGGTCGGCGATGAAGAGCGAGCCGTCCTCGATCCAGAGGCGGCAGTGTCTGCGGGAGAGCAGCTCGTCGGGGAAGACGAGGTCGTTCTTGGACGACCGGCCGACGGACAGTCCTTCGGGCGGGATGTCGTGGACGGCGCCGGCGTCGGCGCCCTTTTCAACGCGGAGCTTGAACATCGTGGAATCCTGGTCTCGAGGTGGGTGTGGGTCCGGGGGTCAGGCGGGGAAGGGGCATTCGGGGAAGCGCCCGGCGAGGGCGTCGGACGCGATGCGGCGCGTGTCGAGCGGGAAGTCCCCTTTGACAATCCAGCGCAGGAAGCCGGGGTCGGCTTCGGCGAGCTCGCGGAGGGTCTTCCCCTTCTTCTTTCCGAAGTTGACGGTCGCCTCGCGGTTCACCCAGCGCAGGCGCCCCTCGCGGTCGACGTTGAAGGGATCGCGGGGGTTGAGCTCGCGGTCAAGGGCGTCGGGATCGACCGGCAGGTCGGGGTAGCGGGCGAACTCGCCCTCGAGGACGCGGAGCGCGGCGGCGGCGTCCGCCTCGGCGCCGTGGGCGCCCTCGAGCTCCTCGCCGCAGAAGAAGCGGAGCGCGGCGGCGAGGTCGCGGGGCTCGCGGCGGTGGTAGATGCGGAGGGCGTCGAAGAGGCGGCGGCCGGCGGCGTTGAAGAACATGCCGCAGCGGGAGAACTCCTCCTCGAGGATCGGGATGTCGAGCTTGGAGAGGCCGAAGCCGCCGAGGTCGCAGCCGCGGAAGAAGGCGAGGATCTCGTCGGCGCGGTCGGCGAAGGAGGGGGCGTCGCGCACCATCTCGTCGGTGATGCCGTGGATCGCGACGGACTCGAGGGGGATGGGCATGCCGGGGTTGAGCAGCCAGGTGCGGGAGGAGCGGGCGCCGCCGGGCTCGAGGCGCAGGACCGCGAGCTCGACAATCCGGTCGGTCCGCGGGTTGAGGCCCGTGGATTCGATGTCGAAGACGGCGAGGGGGCGGTCGAGAGCGATGAACTTCATGACGGGCAAGAGAGTACCAGAAACCGGGCGAAAAGGAAAGCGCGGGAACGGCGGAGTTGCGGGGCGGGCGGGGGTTCTGGTATCATCGCCCCATGTTTCCGCTCCTCTCCAGAGTCGCCGCACGATTCGGCCTGCGCCCCGCCGGCGCGGGGGGGCGCGCCGCGGAATCCGATCGCCAGGGGCGGTGGGGCGAACAGGTGGCGGAGCGCGAGCTGCTCGGCGAGGAGGAGGCGCGGAGGGACGGGCTGCGCGTCGCGGGGCGCCGCGTGAAGGTCGGGCGCGACGAGATCGACCTGGTGCTGGAGCGGCGGGCGCGGAGCGGCGGCCCCGGGCGGCTGCTCGTCTTCGTCGAGGTGAAGACGCGCTCCTCCGACGCGTTCGGCGGCGGCCGCGCGGCGATGGACCGCCGCAAGCGCCACGCGCTCTGCCGCGCGGTGTCGCGCTACCTCCGGCGCCAGCCGCCCACCCCGTTCCGCATCGACCTCGTGGAGGTCTACGGCGACGCCTCGCTCGACTCCGTCGACCGCGTCGTCCACCATCGCAACGCCGTTCCGATGGAGCGCCGCTTCCCCGCGCCGGCCCTTGCCCGTCCGCGCCGTCGCCCCCGCGCCTGATCCCGCTCCCCTCCGTCCCTTTCAACCCTTCGACCCCTTCAACCGTTTCAACCCCTTCCAACCATGCTCATCGGCTGCCACCTCTCCGCCGCGGACGGCTTCCGCGGGCTTGTGCGCGACGCGATCGCCGTCGGCGCGAACGTCTTCCAGTTCTTCACCCGCAATCCGCGCGGCGGAGCGGCGCGTCCGATCGATCCGGCGGACGTGGCCGACTTTCTCGCCACGGCGCGGGAGCGCTCGTTCGGGCCGATCCTGGCGCACGCGCCCTATACGCTGAACCCGTGCTCGGCGAACGCGGACACCCGGCGCTTCGCCCGCGAGGTGTTCGCGGACGACCTGGCGCGCATGGAGCACGTGCCGGGCAACCTCTACAACTTCCATCCGGGCTCCCATGTCGGACAGGGCGTCGGGGCGGGCGTTTCGCTCATCGTCGAAACGCTCGACGCGGTGCTGCGCCCGGAGCAGACGACGACCGTGCTGCTCGAGACGATGTCCGGCAAGGGCAGCGAGGTCGGCGGACGGTTCGAGGAGCTGCGCGAGATCCTCGACCGTGCCGCGCTCGGCGCGCGGATGGGCGTCTGCCTCGACACGTGCCACGTCTGGGATGCGGGCTACGACATCGCCGGCGACCTCGACGGCGTCCTGCGCGCGTTCGACCGCGCCGTCGGCCTCGGCCGTCTCCGCGCGATCCACCTCAACGACAGCCGGAACCCGCTCGGTTCGCGCAAGGACCGCCACGCGCGGATCGGCGAGGGTTGCATCGGGCTCGAGGCGCTCGTCCGCGTCGTGAACCACCCGCTTCTGCGCGACCTCCCGTTCTACCTCGAGACCCCCCAGGACGACCTTTCCGGCTGGGCTGCGGAGATCGCGCTGCTCCGCTCCCGCCGCGAACCCCGTCCCGCGCCCGAGTCCTAGTCCCCGATTCCGTTCTCCCATCCCGCACTCCATCCCGGCCTCCTTCCATGAGACTCTTCCTCGGCTGCTACACGGACGACGCCCATCCGCACGGGCTGTTCGTCCTCGACCTCGACCCCGCCACGGGGGTGATGTGCGTCGTCGATTCCCTTCCCGTGAAGGGCGCGACCTACCAGGCGCTCTCGCCGGACGGACGCCTGCTCGTCTCCGGCACGATGACCGGCCTCGCGTCGTTCCGCGCGGACGGTCCCCGGCTCGAACCGGTCGACGCGCTCGACCTCGGCGGCACGGTCTGCCATGTCTCTCTCTCGCCCGATGCGCGCACCGCCTTCTGGGCCAACTATCTCGGAGGCCGCTGCGGTTCGGTCGCGCTCGCCGCGGACGGCCGCTTCGGCGCCGTCCGCGCCTGGCAGCACGAGGGCGACGGCCCGAACAAGCCGCGCCAGGACAAGGCGCACTGCCACCAGGCGCTGCCCGCCCCGGACGGCCGCGGCTTCTACGTCGTGGACCTCGGCCTCGACCGCGTCGTGCGCTACCCCGACGGGCTCGTCATCCCGACCCCGCCGCCCGGCGCCGGGCCCCGCCACCTGCTGTTCCATCCGAACGGCTCGCTCGGCTTCCTCCTCTACGAGCTCGGCAACCGGCTCGCCTCCTTCCGCATCCGTCCCGACGGCGCGTTCGACTTCCTCGACGCGAAGCCGACGCTTCCGCCCGGCGACACGGGACGCGGTTACAACGGCGACCTCGCCGCCGCGATCCGCTTCTCGCCGGACGGCCGCCGCGTCGTCGTCTCGAACCGCGGCGAGAACTCGCTCCTCGCCTTCGACTTCGACCCCGCCACGGGCTCGCTCGACGCCGGAGCGCGCACGCTTCTGCCGGGCTCCTGGCCGCGGGATTTCATTTTCGTCTCCGACACCCTCGCGCTCGTCACGATGGAGCGCTCGGGCGAAGTCCTCTCCCTTCGCTACGACCCCGCCACGGGCTCGTTCGAGGTCCTCTCCGCCCTTTCCGGCCTCTTCCGCCCCGTCGCCCTCACCCGCGCCCCTGGCCCATCCAATCCATGAACCGATTCGAAAACAAGGTCGTCCTCGTCACGGGCGGGAGCCGAAATACCGGCCTCGATCTCGTCGAGCGCTTCGCCCGCGAGGGGGCGAAGGTCTGGACGTGCGGCTCCACCGCCGCCTCGACCGCGAAGGGCGCCGCCGCGCTCGCCGCGCGCGGCGTGGACGGCGTCCGCGCGATGCCGTGCGACATCGCCGACCCCGCGCAGGTGGACGCGCTCTTCGATGCCATCGCGCGCGAGGACGGACGGCTCGACGTGCTCGTGAACAACGCCGCGAACCAGGGCATCGGACAGGGCGGCCCGCTCGACGTCGCCCCCGACGCGATGCTCGCCGTCCTGCGCACGAACGTCGTGGGCGGCTTCCGCGTGACGCAGGAGGCGTGCCGGCGATTCTTCGCGAAGCAGGAGACGCGCGGGTGCGTCGTGTTCCTCTCCTCCAACACCGCCCGCCGCGCGATCCGCAACCGCACGAGCTACTGCGCGAGCAAGGGCGCGATCAACTCCCTCGTCCGCTCGCTCGCGCTCGATCTCGGCCCGCTCGGCATCCGCGTGAACTGCTGCGCGCCCGGCTACATCAACACCGAGCGCTGGGAGGCGCTCGACCCGGCCGTCGCCGCGCGCCGCCGCGCGAACTGTCCGCTCGGACGCGAGGCGTCCGGCGCCGACGTCGCGGGCGTCGTCGCCTTCCTCGTCTCGGACGACGCCGCCAACATGACCGGCGAGATCGTCACCGTCGACGGCGGCTGCTCCTGCCAGCACATGCCGGCCGATTGCGACGGCTAACGCTTCCGCGAGACCATCCCGACCATCAGGACCATCCCGACCATCGAGACCATGAAAATCACCGCGCTCAAAACCTTCTGCATCGACTGCTTCCGCACGAACTGGACGTTCGTGAAGGTCGAGACGGACGAGGGGCTTTCGGGCCTCGGCGAAGGCACGCTCGAATACAAGGAGGGCGCGCTGCTCGGCGCGGTCGCCGACCTGGAGCACGCGCTCGTCGGCCGCGACCCGTTCGACACGGAGGCGATCTGGCACGAGAACTACCGCGACGCCTACTGGCGCGGCGGCGCGGTTCTCATGAGCGCGCTCTCGGCCGTCGACATGGCGCTCTGGGACCTCAAGGGCAAGGCGCTCGGCGTCCCGTGCTGGAAGCTCCTCGGCGGCAAGTGCCGCGAGGGCGTTCCCTGCTACGCGAACTGCTGGTTCTCCGGCGCGCGCGAACCGGCCGAGTTCGCCGACAAGGCCGCCGCAGCGGTCGCGAAGGGCTTCAGGGGCCTCAAGTGGGACCCGTTCGGCAAGAACTACCGCCAGCTGCCCCCGGAGGACTTCAAGAAGGCGATCCGCTGCGTCGAGGCCGTGAAGGGCGCCGTCGAAGGCAAGGCCGAGATCCTGATCGAATGCCACGGGCGCTTCGACCTCCCGACCGCGCTGCGGATCTGCGAGGCGCTGGAGCCCTACGCGCCGTTCTGGGTCGAGGAGCCGGTCATTCCCGACACGATGCGGGCGCTTGCCGACGTGCGTTCGCGCGTCCGCGTTCCGATCGCCTGCGGCGAGCGGCTCTACACCGTGCAGCAGGTGCAGGACGCGATCGAACTGCATGCGATGGACTACCTGCAGCCGGACGCCTCCCACGCCGGCGGCCCCACGGCGATGAAGAAGATCGCCGCCCTGTGCGAGTCCGCCCAGATTCCCTTCTGCGCGCACAACCCGAGCGGCCCCGTCGCGAACGCCGCCACGCTCGCGCTCGGCGTCTCCACGCCCGGCTACTGCATCCACGAGACGCTCTTCGACGACGTCCCGTGGCGCGCCGACGTGATCGACGAGGACGTGCGCTTCGCGGACGGCCTTATGTACCCGTCCGACCGCCCGGGCCTCGGCATCGGGCTCGACGAAGCCGCCGCCGCCGCGCACCCGCGCCGGGATCACTGGCTCCGCCACTATGTCGGCACCCTCACCGACATCCGGCCCCCGACCTCCGTTCCCTACTACCACGCCTGACGGACGAGCGCGGCTCTGCATCCCACATGCAGGAATCTCCGAAAGTCCTTTACATCGGCACGCCGTCCGGCACGAAGCCCGAGGCCGGGCATCTTGCGAAGTCCGCCGGCATCGCGCGCTACGCCGAGGCGCGCGGGTGGAACGTCGTCCCCGTCGCCTGGTCGCGCGGCCTGCGGCGCAGGGCGCCGGCCCTCGTCCGCGAGCAGCGCCCGGCGGGCTGCATCGTCGAGTGCTCCGCCGCGTTCGGCGCCTGGCTCCCGCCGGCGCTGTTCGCCGGGACCCCCGCGGTGTGGCTCGACTGCCGCGAGGGCGCGTTCGGCCCCGGCGTCCCCACGGTGGTGTGCGACCAGGGCGCCGTGGTCCGGCAGGCCTTCCGCGAGCTGCAGTCGCTTCGCCCCGCGGCGTTCGGCGCGGTGTCCTACCGCGAGGCCAGGTTCTGGTCCAAGCCGCGCGCGGACGCCTTCCGGGCGCTCGCCGCCGCCGAGCGGCAGCGGTGCCTTTCGTTCGCCCACTGCATCCATCCGAAGCCCCGCGACGACGCCCGCCTGAGGGGCTGGCTCGCGTCGCTCCCGCGCCGCACCGCGCTGTTCTGCGTCAACGACAACCTCGCCGCGGCCGTCGTCGCGGCGGCGGAGGAGGCGGGGCTCGCCGTGCCGCGCGACGTCATGGTCCTCGGGGTCGACGACCGCGACGCGTCGGTGCCGGACGCGCCGCTCGGCATCTCCAGCGTCCACGTCGACTTCGAGCGGGCCGGCTACCTGGCCGCGCGGACGCTCGACGCCGCGATGCACGGCGCGCCGGCCGATCCCCTCGGCGCGACCTTCGGGCCGTACATGACGGTCCGCCGCCGTTCCACGGGCGGCGCGCGCCGCGCGGAGCCGAACATCCTCGAGGCGATGCGCATCATCCGCGCGGAGGCGTGCCAGGGGCTTCGCGCCGACGACGTCGTGCGCCGCATCTCCGGCTCGCGCAGCCTCGTGGACCTGCGGTTCCGCGAGGCGACCGGGCACTCCATCCTCGACGAAATCCTCCATGTCCGGCTCGAAAAGGCCTGCCTTCTGCTCGCCGGGACCCGGACCTCCGTCGACGCCGTCGCCACGTTCTGCGGGTTCGCCAGCGAAAACTCCCTGCTCAAGGTGTTCCGCGCCCGGTTCGGGGTCTCCATGCGCCAGTGGCGGAAACTCCACGCGAGGCCGGGGCGGTAGACCATTTTTTGGCGAAAAGTCATGATTCCCCGTCGCCGCTCATGGTACAGTGGAGGCGCAAGGGGAAACGGGTCCCCTGCACTCCGGCAACCAGACGCCGCATTCCCGCCAACCAGCAATTCCTCGGAACCGTGCAGATGAAATCGATCCTCGGAACCCATGATCGCGGCGTTCGCCGCCTGTTCGCAACCTCTGCGAATCTCGCCCGCGCGGCCGTGTTCGCCGCCGTACTCGTTTCCGCCGCCGCCCCGGCGGAAGCGGACGTGGTGACCTGGAAGGGCGCCGCCGGCGCCCAGGACTGGACGCTCGGCTCCAACTGGAGCACGGGCGGCGCCCCCGGCGCGAACGACACCGCCCTCTTCCCCAGCCGGAACAACCCCAAGTACGTCTTCTCCGTGACGCCGCCCGCGGATTTCGTCGGGACGATCACCGCCACGAACTACGCCACGGGCGACTCCGCTCCCTATTCGAGCCGCCATTTCGACGTCGTGCTGCAGCTCGGCGTCGCGGACGGCGCGGCATGGAAGGTCGACGGCACGGCCGCCCTTGTGGCGACCGACGGCCTCGCCGCGCGCATCGCGCCGACGTTCGCGGGCACCATCGACGTGCGCAAGGGCACGACCTTCGCGCTGCCCGCCACGCTCAACGCGGGCGTGACGGTCGTCGGCGCGGGCAAGGCGGTCCTCGCCTCGACGGCGCAGCTGCCGCAGGTGTCGCTCTTCGCCGGCGACGTCGTGCTCCCCTCCGGCGCTGTCGCGGCGAGCGCCCCCTCGGCCTTCGCCGCCGCCTCGACCGAACTCGCGGACGGCCAGACGGTCTCCTTCGCCGAATCCGCGCTCGCCTACAACCACACGGGCGTCATCCCCGCTCCCGCCGCGGATTCGTGGACTTTCAACGGCGGCCTCTGGGAGAACACCGATCTTGGAGAGTTCACGCCGAGCGCCGCACCGCCGCACCTCGACGAGGACGGCTCGCTCCTGCTCACGGACGATCCCGCCCAGTGCCACGCGGTCTGGTATTCTCGCCGCACGTTCCGCTCCACCGACGACTGGGGGATGTCCTTCACCTGGACGCCCGAGCTTCCGAACCCGTCCCGCGTGACGCAGGCCGGCCGGGGCCAGACCCTCTCCGGCAACTTCGGCATCGTCTTCCAGCGCGTCTCGGACACCGCCGTGAACGCCGCTCGCGACTCGAACCGCCGCACGCGGCACGCCGACCACACGTGGGGCTTCTTCCTCTCGACCTACCGCGACGGCCAGCAGGGCGTCTCCTGGACGTGCGACGGCGTTCCGGGTTGGGAGGGCACGATCAACCGCCGCGTCCTGGAGGCGCAGCTTGGCGGCGTCATGCTCAACAAGGCCATCGACTTCACCGTGGCGATGGTCGGCGGCAAGATGTCCGTCACGATGGTCCAGGGCGAAAAGAGCTGCTCCTTCGCGTGGAACTTCAAGACCGCCGCGACGGTCTTCTGCCCCGGCGGATACTGGGTCGGATTCACCGGCACCTCGGACGACTGGGGAACGAACGCCACCATCCCGTGGTCGCGCCAGCGCATCGCGGATTTCTCCGGCTGGTACCGCGACCCGCTCGACGGCGGCTGGGAGGACGTCTCCAACGCGGGCAGCTTCTCGACGCTTTCCTCGGAGAACTACGAGTCTTCCTCCCGCGACAAATCCCTGGACTCCGGAGCCGGCTCCGCAGGCCGCGATTTCAACGTCTTCAACGCGGATGGTTCGGTTCAGCTTTCAAGGGCCGTTTGCAGCAACGGCGTGATGATCGTCAGCAAGTCCTACGTGGAAACCGACAAGCGACTCAAAGTCGTGTACGACATCCAGGGTGGGGGCGCCGCCGTGTCGAGCGGGAAGTTCGGCCTTGGGTTTCTCCTTGGATCCAAAAACTCCGTGACATGGACATGGTCTTGGGGCACAAGCGGGCCGTATGGATACGGTTGGGGAACGTACGCCTACGGATTCGCCTTTGAACTCAATCAGTTCGATGGCACCGGGCAATTCCTGTACGACCACCTCGATTCGGACAATTTCCCCAAGGACAACACGCAATACAAGAGTTCCATGTATTCCGTTTCGCGTAGCGACGACCACGGAGCGGCGGCCGATCAGCGTCTGACCGCCGAGTTCGTCTACGATCCCGACGGTTCGCTGAAGTTGAGGTATTCGCAACGCCCCGGTTCCGTTTCCGCACTAGGAAACAATTCCTTTGCTGAATACGCGCTGCCGGCCGCCCAGAAGGCACGAATCCCGGCGTGGATCCAGAAACGTTCAGGGAAGACCGTTCGGGTCGGCATACGCGCTTCGTCCGGCATCAACAACTACGTCGAGATGAAGCTGAAGGGCATCGACGTGAAGCAGATGACCTCGCTCCAGGGCGGGCGCATCCCCGGCGCACTGCGCGTCCCGGACGGCGCTTCGGCGACGGTGGTCGCGGGCGAGGCGATGGAGGGGCAGACGGCCCCGGTGATGATCGCCTCCTCCGTTGAACTCGGCGCCGGCGCGTCCCTGACCGTCGCGCCTGAAACCGCAACCACCATCTTCGCGGCGGAAAAGGTCGCGGTCTCCGGCCGCGCCACGCTGGCCCCCGCGTCCGGCGCGTCGCTGCGCATCGACGCGCTCGCGCTCGACGGCCCGGCGGGCGAGACCGGCCTGACGGCGACGGGCGCCACGTTTCCGGAGGACCTGGTCGTGACGATCCCCGACGAATGGACGGAATCGCCGGCAAAGTCCGTCGGCCGCCACGAAATCGCCAATGCCGCGGGCTTCCCGAACGGCGCGCGCATTGTCACCGCCTCCGGCCGGGACGTGACGAACGAAGCGAAGCTCAAGGTCCTGTCCGACGGTTCCGCGTCCATCGACTTCACCGTCGGCTTCATCCTGATCGTGCGATAGGACCATGAAGTCCGCGACCCCCGGCCTTTCCATCGTCGTCGCGACCCTTGCCGCCGCCGCGGGCGTCGCGGCGGAAAGCCGCGCCGAAGGGCCGGCTCCGCCGCAGGATGCCGCGGCCGCCCAGCCCCTGCCCCTTGTCCGCGCCGCGTGGGAAAAGCTCAATCCCCTCGGCGGGGAATTCGAGGACGGGCGCTACGCGGTGCTCCACGAGGGCGCGCCGGCGTTCGAGGTGGCGCGGGACGTTCCCGCGTCCTCGAATCTCGTGGTCGAGGCGCGGTTCACGCCGGAGCGCGACGTTCCCGGCGCGGGAAATTCCGCGATCGCGATCTTCGAGTCCCCCGGCCGCTACTGGCATCTCTTCCTCGCCAAGGACGGGCGCGGCGTCCGGACCTTCGGGCTGAACGAGCTCGGCGGCTACGCGCAGCTGCAGTCCTCGCTCGAGCGCGAGACCGACGAGGGCGCCGACGCCTCGTGGGAGTGGGGGCGCGCCTACCGCCTGCGCCTCGCGCTCGGCGGCGGCGCCGTCGAGGGCGAGGTGCTCGACGCCGAGACCGGCGCGCGCCTCTTCCGCCGCCGCTACGCCCTCGCGCCCGGCCACGTCGCCTCCGGCCGACCCGCCTTCAAGCTCAACCGGGTGCTGGGGCGTTTCGAGGACGTCCGATGCCTTCGGTCGCCGTCGGCGGACATCGACGGCCGTCGGCAACCTTCGGCGCCCCCCGCCGGAGGTTTCTACCGCACCATGCGCGACGACGCCGGCAAGTGGTGGTTCGTCGATCCCGGCGGCAGCCCGATGTTCCTCTCCGGCATCGGCGTGGTGACCCACAACGGCCACTACAGCGCCGCCCTCGGCTACGCGCCCTACGCCCGCACCGTGGCCCGGAAGTACCCGACGCTCGAGGACTGGGCGACCAACACGCTCGCGCGCATCCGTGCCTGGGGCTTCAATTTCCTCTCCTCGCCCTCGGCCAACCTGCTGCACCGGGGCCTTCCCACCGCCCATGTCGTGAACATCGGGCAGGATTTCGCCTGCTACGGCGACGAGTTCGACCTCCTTCCCTGCGACGGAGGCCCCTGCTCGGGCTTCCCCAACGTGTTCCACCCGCTCTGGCCGGACTACTGCCGCTACCGTGCCCGATTCGTCTGCTCGCACGACCGGGACGACCCGGAGACCGTCGGCTGGTACACCGACAACGAGCTCTCGTGGTGGGGCGACAAGCGCCAGTTCAAGACCCCGCCCGCGCGCGGCCTCTTCGACGCCGCCGCGCGCAAATCCCCGGACCACCCCGCGCGCCAGGCGCTCGACGCCTTCCTCGCGGAGCGCGGCATCGCGCGCCCGGAAGACGCCGACGAGGGCGTGACGCGCGAGTTCGTCCGCCTTTGCGCGCGCAGGTACTTCGAGGCCGCCACGGCCGCGATCCGCGAGGCCGACCCGAACCACCTGATCCTCGGCTGCCGCTTCGCGGGCCTCCCCTCCGCCGACCCCGTGGTCTGGGAGGAATGCGGCCGCTACTGCGACGCCGTTTCCGTCAACATCTACCCGATGGCCGACCTCGACCGCGGCGTCGCGGTCGATTGGCCCGGTCCGAACGCGCGTCTCATGAGCGACCTCATCGGCGAGCGCGCCCGCATGGCCGGAAAGCCCGTGATCGTCACCGAGTGGTCCTTCTCCGCGCTCGACTCCGGCCTGCCCTGCACCCACGGTGCCGGCCAGCGCTTCTTCACGCAGAGGGAGCGCGCCGAGGCGACGTCCATCTTCGCCCGCACGATGTGGGCCATGCCCGAAGTCGCCGGATACGTCTACTTCATGTGGTGCGACCAGCCTGCCGTCGGCAAGAACGGCCCGGAGAGCGAAAACACCAACTACGGCCTCGTGAACGCCGACGACGAACCCTACGAGGAGCAGGTCGCGGCGCTCGCGGCGCTGCAGTGCCACGCGGAGGCCTCCCGTGCGGCGGAGGTGCCCCGGCCGCGCGAGGTCGTGCCGCCGCGCGGAGAGGACTTCGCGGCGTCCCTCGCGGAGAGTGCATCGCACGCAGAGACCGCAGAGAGCGCAGAGTCTGTCCCTGCCTTCTCTGGGTCTCTGCGTCTCAGTGTCTCTGCCGTAAACCCCCATGCGGAGTCGCTTGTCGTCGCCGGCAAGGGCGTCTTTTCGGCGATGCTGCGCGAGTACTCGCGCGGCGGCGTGTGGTGGACGGCGGCCACGGAGGCCGTCGAAGCGGACGGGGCGTCCGCGCCGGCGCCCGGCGCCCGCGACGTGGTCTTCCGCGGCGCCGCCGCCTCCGGCCCCTTCGAGGTCGCGATGCGGTTTTACGAGCCGGAGCGGGCGGGCTGTTTCGTGGCGGAGCTGCTTTCGGTACGGAACGGCGGCGACAGGCCGCTGCCGTTCGACGCCGTCTTCTTCCGGCTGCTGCCGATCGACCTCGAAGGCGCGGAGGCCGCCCGGGGGGACGACGTCTTCGAGCCGCCGAAGGCCGGCCAGCCCACGCCGATCCCGCCCATGCTGTGGCGCCCGTGGCGCTCCGGCGCCTGGATCCTGCCCGACTCCACCGTGCTGGGCCTGCTCTCGCCGCGCCGGACCGGCGTCCAGATCCGGTTCTGGAAGGACGCCAATTTCCACGCCGACGCCGAAATGCGCTATCCCCGGCGCGAGCTCCGCCCCGGCGAAACGTGGACCCCGGAGCACCGGCCGTTCGTCATCGGTTCCGTCCTTTCGGGGGGAGAGTTTGCGTGGCGCGGCTTTTGTGCTAGTATCCGCGCCGGTTTCACCGAACAATAGACACACCGAACATGCAAACCGATCTCGATCTTCTGAAGCGCCTCGTCGAAATCCCCTCCGAGACGCATGACGTCGCCCAGTGCAACCGCGCGACCGCGCTCCTGCGCGAATACCTTGAGGCGCGCGGGGTCCTCTGCACCGTGGAGAAGCTCGGCGACCGCGAGTTCCTCTGCGCCGCCACGACCCCGGGCAAGGTCCACGACTACCTCTTCAACGCCCACCTCGACGTGGTGCCGGCCGGCCCGGAACTCTACAGGCCGCGCATCGAGGGCGACCGGCTCCTCGCGCGGGGCTCCTCCGACTGCAAGGGCGCCGCCGTCGTCATCGCGCAGGTGCTCTGCGCGATGCTCGGCAAGGCCGACGTCGGCGCGGTCTTCTCCACCGACGAGGAGACGGGCGGCGCCACCTCCGCCGAGGCCGTGCGCCTGGGCTACGACGCCCGCAGGATGATCGGCGTCGTCGACAGCGCGCCCTACATGATCACCACGGCGCACAAGGGCATCGTCGACCTGCGCCTCGTCGCGCGGGGCCGGAACGCCCATTCGTCGCTCCCGTGGGAGGGAGACAACGCCATCGACCGCCTCCTCGACGGCTACGCCAGGCTCCGGGCCGCCTGGCCGAAGAACGCGCCGGGACCCGACGGCGACCAGTGGTTCGACACCTACTCGGCCGTCATCGTCTCCGGCGGCACGGCCCACAACAAGATTCCCGACGAGGCTTCGCTGCTCGTGAACGTCCGCTACACCGTCCCCGGCGACGAGGACCGCATCGAGGCGTTCGTGCGCGACACGACCGGGCTCGAAGTGAGGCGCGAAACCTGCTGCCGCCCGTTCGTCTGCGACGAGAACGAGCCGATCTTCGGCCGTCTCGCCGACATCATGCGGCGCGCCTGGCCGGACAAGGGCGTCGGGTTCGTCCGCATGAACGGCGCGACCGACGCCCGCCACTTCGGGGTGTCCAGGGCGCCGATCGCGGTGCTTGGCATCGACGGCGGCGACTGCCACACGGACAAGGAGTGGGTCGGCATCCGGGGCATCGGCGAAATGGCGGACGTGCTCTGCGCGCTGTGCGCCGGAGCGTGAGGGGGGAAGGGGAATGCGAAGCGGACCCTGGAGCAAGGACCGCGCCTGGGCGTGGTACGGGGACCAGCCGTGGATCCGCGGCTGCAACTACATGCCGGCCAGCTGCGCCAACCGCGTGGACCAGTGGCAGGCGCTCGGGTGCGAGGAGCGCTTCGCGGAAATGGAGCGCGAGCTGCAGGTGGCGGAGTCCATCGGCTTCAACACGCTGCGCATCCTGGTGGAGCTCCAGGGGTTCGGCGTGTGGCTGGAGGAGCACGACGGCTTCCTGGAGCGCTTCGAGCGCTGCCTCGCCGTCATGGCGCGCCACGGCATGCGGGCCATCGTCGTGCTGGGCAACGACTGCATGCGGCCCAAGTCGGTGTGGCAGCTCCCGAAGCCCGGTCCCCAGTCGTTCGACATCGGCTACCACGGCGGACGCAAGCTCAGCCAGCACGGCAGCTTCCCCGGCGAAATGGGCCACTCGCAGGTGGACGATCCCGACCTGAAGCCGAAGTTCTTCGCGATGTGCGAGGAGCTGCTGACCCGCTACCGCGACGACCCTCGCATCCTCTTCTGGAACCTCTGGAACGAGCCGGGCAACTCCGGCCGGGGCGAGGCGAGCGTCGGTCCCCTCCGCGAACTCTTCGAGCTGGCGTGGTCCGTCAACCCCGCCCAGCCCCTCGCCGCCGACCTCTGGACCGGGGCCTACGGCTGCGACCCCGCCGACGCCAACAAGGCCCAGCTGCTCGCCGGCGAGCTTTCCGACATCGTCTCCTACCACTGCTACGGGGACTACGAAGCGCAGATCCGCACGATCCGCAAGCTGCGCCGGCACTACGGCCGCCCGCTCGTCAACACCGAGTGGCTCGCGCGCATCAAGGGCAACGACGTCTTTTCCTCGTATCCGCTCTTCTATCTGGAGCGCATTGGATGCACCTGCTGGGGCTTCGTCGCCGGCAAGTACCAGACCTACGAGCCGTGGGAGGGGATGTGGCGCGAACTGGAGGCCGACACGCCCGAAAGCCGCACCTGGGACATGACCAAGTGGTTCCACGACCTCTTCCGCCCGTCGCTGCGTCCCTACGATCCGCGCGAAATCGCCCTCATCCGCCGCTTCAACGCGCTCGCCGACGAAGACTTCGCCGCGCGCTAGCCGCCGTTTTGGAAAAAAGGGTGTCCGAACATGAAGATTTCCATCGATCCGTCAGTCGTCCTCGGGCCCGTCAAGCCCGTGAACGGCGTCGGCCAGCCGCCGATCATCAGTCCGATCGAGTTCCCGATGTTCCGCTACCTGCGCGAAGCGGGCATTCCCTTCTCGCGCCTGCACGACGTGGGCGGAATGTTCGGCAAGGGGATTTTCGTCGACATCCCCAACCTCTTCCGCGACTTCGACGCCGACGAGAACGATCCGGCCAGCTACGACTTCGCCTTCACGGACCTGCTCGTCAACGGACTCGTGGCCGAGGGGATCGAACCGTTCTACCGCCTCGGCACGACCATCGAGAACTACCCGTTCGTGCGCCGCTACCGCATCGACCCGCCGAAGGACTTCGTCAAGTGGGCGCGCATCTGCGAGCACGTGGTCCGGCACTACACCGAGGGCTGGGCGGACGGATTCCGGCACAGGATCACGCACTGGGAGATCTGGAACGAGCCGGAGAACTGGGAGACGCCCGAAAGGAACGAATGCTGGCACGGCACGTTCGAGGCGTACTGCCGCCTCTACGACGTTGCCTCGAAGCACCTCAAGGCCGCCTTTCCGCACCTGAGGATCGGCGGCTACGGCAGTTGCGGCGTCGGCGCGGCCGCGGAGCGCGACGACTGGCATCCCGGCCCCCGCCTGCGGCACCAATTGGAGTGCTTCCACGCCTTCCTGCGCTACGTTGCGGAGCACGGCTGCCCGCTCGACTTCTTCTCCTACCACTCCTACGCCGGGGTCCCCGACCTCCCGTTGCAGATCGCCTACGTGCGCGAGCACCTCGACAAGGCCGGATTCGCGCACGTGCCCACGTGCCTCGACGAATGGCTCCCGGCCCCGAACCACGACAAGCTCGGCACGGCGCAGCAGGCCGCCGAGGTGGCGGCGACGCTCCTGCTCTTCCAGAACGGCCCCGTCGACTCCGCGGCCATCTACGACGCCCGCTGCGGCGTCGGGAACTACTCGCCGCTCTTCAATCCGCTGACCTACCGGCCGCACAAGGCCTACTACGCCTTTCTGGCCTTCCACGAGCTGCGTCGGCGCGGCGCGGCGGTGCGGGTGGAGGGTTGCGGCGCGGAGAACCCCTTCGCCGCCGCCGCGCGCGGGGAGGACGGGTCGGTGGCCGTGATGCTTGCGAACCTTGGCGACAGGGAGGTTCCGTTTTCGCTGGAAGTGGCCGGCGACGGCAAGCGGATGGCGGCAGACCGCTGCCGCATCGTGGACGACGCCCGGACCTGGGAGGACGTTCCGCTTCCGGCCTCCCTCCCTCCGCACTCGTTCCTCCTTGCCGAGGGCGCCCCGTGACGGGCCTTTGAAGGGACTCATCCGCGGCGCATGGCGCGCCACTGGCGCATGGACATCCCGTGGCGCGACTTGAAGAGATTCTTGAGGGCGTTGGCGTTCGGGAACCCGCACAGGTCGTGGAGGATGCCGATGGAGACGCGCGTCTGCCGCAGCTTGCGTTCGACTTCGGCCAGCTTGACGTCGGTGATGAGTCGCCAGACCGTGGTCTTCTGCGTCTCGCGGAAGCGCAGGTCGAGCAGCGTGCGCGAGATGCCGAGGCGCGCCGCCACGTCGGCGGGCGTGATTCCCTCCGTCGCGTGCTTGGCGATGAATTCCTTCGCCCGGGAGACGACGTTTTCCGACGGCGGAAGGCGGGGCGTCGATTCCCGAAGCACCACGCGCCGGACATCGGAAAAGACGGACCGCGGTTTTCCGAGCGCGCGCGAGCGCACCATCCGGTCGAGCAGCGCGGCGGCCGTCTTCCCCTCTCCGTGGAAGTCCGGCTCGATGCTGGAGATGGCCGGCGACACGCTGTCGCACACGAACGGATCGTTGTCGATGCCAAGGACCGAGATCTTGCCGGGAACGGAAATCCCGGCGGCCTTCGCGGCCTCCACCACCGCCATCGCGCCGACATCGTTCGCCGTAAGGACCGCCGCCGGGTAGTCGAGCGACTTCAGAAACTCCGGCGCGTCCTACTTCGACGCGGCGTTCCACGCCAAGCGCGTCCCGCGCACCTGCACAGCCGAAATCACGCGCGTCGGCCTCGGCGACTATACCTCCCCGCCTCGTGGCGTCATCCTGAGCTACCACAACTTGCCGTGCGCGGCTACGGCGAAGCTCGTGCAGGGCTCCGATCACGGCTATGTTCCGCCCGAGCCGAACCAGGTATTCACCCTCTCCAAGGCTGCGGAGACGGACGATCCGCTCGAACCGCCGACGCCTCCCGCCGAACTTGCCCTCGCCGAGGCCTCCGGCTTCGACTGGACGAACCGCCTGTTCATGGTGTCCGGCCTCGCGGCAGGAACCGAGGTGACGCTCGACATAACGGGCAGAGACGCATCCGTGATGCTTCCGCTCACCGTCGCCGCCGACGCCACCGGAACCGCCGCCTTCGACGTTGCGACGGCTCCCGGCGCGCTCTATGACTACGCCATTGCGACGAATGGCGTGGAGATCGCCTCCGGCGCATTCCTCGCCGGATCGTGGGACGCCGACGGCTCCTGGTTCCACACGGCCCCCGACGGCCTCGGCGGCGCGGTCGAAACGAACGGCACGTGGGCCGCGGCGCCGGTTGAAACGAATGCGACGCACTTTGTCTCCGGCGAAACGGCCGTTTTCGCGCTGTCCGGCGACGCCCGCGCGGCGGGCGACGGCCGCGTCTTCCACGCCGACGCCATGGTCGCCTATCCGCTACTCGCCCCCTTTGCCGACCTCTCGGAAACCGCTCCCGAAAACGCCATCGCCGTCGTCGCGCCCGTCGAGGGCCCCAATGGCGGCGACGCGCTCTGGGCGGCCTTCAACGATTTTTCCGGGACTCTCTTCTGCATCCGGTAGACGTTCCCCGCATTTCGCGCTTGACGCCGTCCGGGACGATGTGATAGGCTCCGACTCGTTCAGATGAGAAACGAGTCTTGTTCAGATTTGAACAATTCGATTCCGTCCGTCGTTGCGGCGGCGGCGGTGGTCGAGCGGCTCGCCGCCGAGCCGGACGGGCTCGCCCAGGCCGCGCTCGCGCGGCTGCTGTCGCTTTCGCCGAGCACGTGCTACCGCATCCTCCGTTCGCTCGACGCGCGGGGATGGGTACGGAAGGAGGGGCGCGGGCGCTGGATTCTGGCGGGCGGGCTGCTGCCGGTCGCCGCCGCGCTGCGCGGGCCGCTGGACCGGCTGGAGCATGCCCGCGGGATTCTGCATCGCCTTGCGCGGAAGCGCCGCATCGCCTGCAAGCTTTCGGTTCGCCGCGGCTTTGAGCAGGTCGTCGCGGCGCGTGCCGAACCGGACAGCCCGATCCAGGCGACAGGACGCGAAGGCGCCGCATTCGCCGTGACGGAAGGCTCGTCCGGCGCGGCCCTTCTGGCCGATCTCTCCGACGCCGACGCACGCGCCCTCTTCCGCGCGGCGCCGCGCTCGAAGACGGACCTGCCGTTCCTCTTGCGCGCCCTCGCGGACGTCCGCGATCGCGGCTGGTGCATGCGCGACCGCATCCTCGACTGGCCGCTCGCCGCGCTCTCCGCCCCCGTGCGCGACGGCCACGGCGCCGTGTTCGCCGCGCTCACCTTCGTCGTCCCCGCCGACTCCCGCAAGGATTCGGCCCTCCCGGGGCTCCTGCTTGAAACCGCGAAGCAGTGCGAGGGAGGCTGATTGTTGCCATTGGCATCCTTGACACCATTGGCAGAATTGGCAAGATTGACACAAATCCATTCCCGACCATCCCAACCATCAAGACCATTCCAACCATCAAGACCATCCCAACCATGACCGACCTGTTCCCCACCTCTCTCATCGACCGCATCGCCCGCGGCGGCAACGTCGCCGTCGCCGTGGTCGAGGACCCCGATCGCGCCGTTCCGCTCGCCCGCACGCTGCTCGCCGGCGGCGTGGACGCGATCGAACTGACGTTCCGCACCCCGCGCGCCCTTGAGGCGCTGAAGCGCATCGTGGCCGAGGTCCCCGAGGTGATCGTCGGTGCCGGAACCGTGCTCACGCCCGCGCAGGTCCGCGAGGCGAAGGACGCCGGCGCCGCGTTCGCCGTCGCCCCCGGCTTCAACCCGGACGTCGTCCGCGCCGCCGCGGACCTCGGCCTGCCGTTCGCGCCGGGCGTGATGACGCCCTCCGAGATCGAGGGCGCCTACGCGCTCGGCTGCACGCGGCTCCTGAAGTTCTTCCCCGCGTCCGTCGCGGGCGGTCTCGCCGGCCTGCGCACGCTCGCGGCCCCCTACAAGCACCTCGGCATCCGCTTCCTCCCGCTTGGCGGCCTCAAGGCCGACAACACCGCCGAATGGCTCGCCGACCCGCTCGTCGCCGCCTGCGGCGGTTCGTGGATCGCCCCCGCCAAGTTCATCGCCGCCGGCGACTGGGACGCCATCGCCGCGAACGCCCGCAC
>CAMOEO010000008.1 GCA_946612175.1 uncultured Verrucomicrobiota bacterium | reverse complement strand
AAGAAGAACTTCTTCGAGTTCCTCAAGAACTGCGTCAAGGTCGGCTTCCTCTCCTGGCTGCTCTACAAGATCATCTGGGCGTCGGTGCCCGAGCTGCTGCAGATGTGCTACGGCACGGTGGACGACATCATGCCGTCCCTTCGCGTGATGCTCAAGCGCCTCGCCGTCTACACCGCCTCGGGCTACATCCTCATCGCCATCGTCGACCGCATCTTCCAGGGGAAGAACTTCACCAAGGAGATGATGATGACGAAGGACGAGGTGAAGCGCGAGTACAAGGAGATGGAGGGCTCGCAGGAGGTCAAGCAGGCCCAGCGCGAGTTCCGCAACGAGCTCCTCAACGGCCCGGACCCCGTCAAGGCGACCAAGGACGCCAGCGTCGTCGTCACCAACCCGACGCACCTGGCGGTCGGCATCCGCTACGTCCCGGACGAGTGGCCGCTGCCGCGTCTCGTCGTCTCGGGCGCGGACGACGTCGCGCGCGTCATCCGCGAGACCGCGATGGCCGAGGGCATCCCGATCCTGGAGAACGTCCCGCTCGCCCGCGCGCTCTACGCGGAGGGCAAGATCGGCGAATTCGTCCCCGAATCGCTCCTGGAGCCCGTCGCCGAGGTCCTCCAGTGGGTGAAGCGCCTCTCCGACGCCCGCAAGGAGGAGGCCGAGCTCGATTCCGTGCAGCTTTGACAATCCCCGCCCCGCGGGCCCAGCCTCCGGGGTCGTCGAGCAAGTTTTTTTTGTTGTAACTTTCCGCCCCGGTTTCGTGTATGATAGGCGACACGCGAACGCATCGTGTCCCCGGAGCGGGACCCTACCCCCGGGAACCTCAGCCCACGCGAACGAACATGGACATCTCCTTCAACCCCCGCAGCACCCCCGTCACGGCTCCCGCCGAGATTCCCCACGCCGACGCCGCCTCCGCCAAGGAGGCCGGCCGCCCCGCGCTCACGGTCTCCGAGGCGCGCGTCTCCGGCGCCGATGCCGTCGAGGCCGTTCCGGAGTCCGCCCTCCGCCGCGACGACGCGCTCGGCCGCCTCTTCACCGCGGCCTTCTCGCTGCCGCCGCCGCCGATGCCGGCCTTCCCGGAATGACCTCCCCGTGACGGGGCGGACGTCCCGGGCCGCGCGGGGGCGTCAGATGCCCCACTTCGGGAAGCGGCGGTCGAGGAAGACGTAGAGCCGGGCGAGGACCGTGCCGGCGATGGAGTGGTAGATGCAGGAGGCGGCGGCGATGGGCTCGGCGCCGGCGAGGCCCGCGAAGTGGCGCCCCGCGAGGACGGTGCCGAGGCCCGCGTTCTGCACGCCGACCTCGATCGAGAGCGTGCGGCGGCGCGGGCGCGGCATGCGGAAGAGCAGCGCCGCGCCGTAGCCGAGGAGGTACCCGCCCGTGTTGTGCAGGAAGATCGCGAGGAAGATGATCGCGCCGGCCCGGAGGAACTCGTCGCCGTCGTGGGCCGCGACGCCGCCCACGATGCACATGAGGCCCAGCACCGCGACGCCCGGCATCAGGCGCAGCAGCGCCGCGTAGGCGCGCGTCCGCCCGAAGAGCGCGTTGAGCGCGACGCCCGAGAGCACCGGCAGGAGCGTGATCCAGAGGATCGACTTGAACATCCCGACGGCGTCGACCGGCACCTCCGCGCCCGCGAGCCAGGCGGTGAGCAGCGGCGTCGCAATCGGCGCGAGGAGCGTCGAGACGGCGGTCATCCCGACGGAGTAGGCGACGTCCCCCTTGCAGAGGAACGACATGATGTTGGAGGACACGCCGCCCGGGCAGCAGCCGACGAGGATCAGCCCGACCGTGAGCCCGGGCGAGAGCCGGAGCGCGTGCGCGATCGACCAGGCGAGGAGGGGCATCACGGTGAACTGCGCCAGGGCGCCGACGGCCATCGCGAGCGGGTTGCGCGCGAGGATGGCGAAGTCCCGCCCGGAGAGCGTGAGGCCCATCGAGAGCATGATGACGCCGAGGATCGCGGTCTGGACGTCGCCCTTCATCCAGTCGAACGCGACGGGCCGCCAGAGGGCGGCCGCGGCGGCGAGCGTGACGAAGAGCGGGGCGAATCGCGCGAGCCGGGCGCTGGCGGCGGCGAGGGCGCGGAAGGACGCGCGAAGGAGCCTGCGAAGGGGAGGGGAGGAAACGGATGCGGAGGGTTGTGCGCTCATGGCCCCGCCATTCTAGCAAAACCCCGTCCGCCTCCGCAAGGGGCCGCTGCCGCGCGACCGCGCGGGACCTCGGCGCGGTTTCGGCTTGAAAAGCGGCGCTCCGCGGTGTATCCTCTCCGCCCGTCAAAGGAACCCGCACCATGGCACTCAACATCGGCATCGTCGGCCTGCCCAACGTCGGCAAGTCCACCCTCTTCAACGCCCTCACCCGCGCCCAGAACGCGAAGGCCGAGAACTTCCCCTTCTGCACCATCGAGCCCAACACCGCCGTCGTCCCGGTGCCCGACCCGCGCCTCGCGGTCCTCGCGGACATGGTCCACCCGCAGAACGTCATCCACGCGACGGTCGAGTTCGTCGACATCGCGGGGCTGGTGAAGGGCGCGAGCAAGGGCGAGGGCCTCGGCAACAAGTTCCTCGCCAACATCCGCGACGCGAACGCGATCCTCGAGGTCGTCCGCTGCTTCGAGAACGGCGACATCGTCCACGTCGAGGGCTCGATCGACCCCGCCCGCGACGTCGCGATCATCGAGAACGAGCTGCTGCTCGCCGACCTCGAGGTCCTCGAGGCCCGCCTCGCCCGCCTCGGCAAGCTCGCCAAGGTCGACCCGAAGGTCCGCCCCGAGCACGAGCTCGTCGAGGCCCTCCGCGCCCACCTCGAGTCCGGCGCCCCCGTCCGGACCTTCGACCGCCACGACGACGACCTGCTCGCCGAGACGCTCCGCGAAGGCCGCTTTCTCACCGACAAGAAGGTCATCTACGTCGCGAACGTCGACGAGGACGGCCTCGCTTCCGGCAACGCCCACGA
Source organism: uncultured Verrucomicrobiota bacterium (assembly GCA_946612175.1). GTDB lineage: Bacteria > Verrucomicrobiota > Kiritimatiellia > RFP12 > UBA3636 > UBA3636. The sequence continues at coordinate 19,934 of CAMOEO010000008.1, read as the reverse complement.
GGCGGCGCTCCGCGCGCTCGCGGAGAAGGCGGGCTGCGACTGCGTCCGCATCTGCGCCGCCGTGGAGCAGGACATGGCGGGCCTCTCCGACGAGGAGCGCGCCGAGTTCCTCGCCTCCTACGGCATCTCCGAGAGCGGCCTCGACGTCATCGTGAAGACCGGCTACCATACGCTCGGCCTCGCCTCCTTCCTCACCGCCGGCCCGAAGGAGGTCCGCGCCTGGACGTTCCGCCGCGGCTGGAAGGCGCCGAAGTGCGCCGGCGTCATCCACAGCGACTTCGAGCGCGGCTTCATCCGCGCGAAGGTCGTGCGCTACGAGGACTTCGTCGCGCACGGCGGGGAGCTGAAGTGCCGCGAGCTCGGCCTCGTTCGCGAGGAGGGCAAGGAGTACGAGATGCAGGACGGCGACATGGTCGAGTTCCTGTTCAACGTCTAGTTGACTTTTCCTCCGGCGATGTGGTAGTTTCTGCGCCGCCTCGCCGCTTCGCGGCATCGCCCTGGGACGTTAGCTCAGTTGGTAGAGCAACGGACTTTTAATCCGTGGGTCGCGGGTCCGACTCCCGCACGTCCCACCACGCTCAGCCCCCCCTTTCGGCAAGCGCTTCCCCGCTTTTCCGGAAGGGGGGTGCTTTTGCCGGCCCTTCTTCCTCGGCGACATCCGTGCGCCATTGCAGTCTGCAACTTCCGGCGAAACCGCGCCGCGCGATTTCGCTTGCGTGCGCGTGCGCGATTTCGTAGACTTACCGCCGTTCGCCGGGCGTCCGGCGCCGAACCCGAAACCCACCCCACAGCCCCTCCGCCATGCACCACACGCTCCGCCCCCTTTTCGCGGCCGCGCTCTGCGCCGGCCTCCTCCCCTCCGCCGCCCTCGCGGTCGACGCCACCCCCGCGGACGTCGCCGACGCCACCCGGGCGCACGCCGCCCTGAACCAGGCGCTCGCCGACGTCGACCTCGGCGCGATCTACGGCGCGCTTCCGGCCTCGTACCGCTCCGCGCTCGCCGACACCGCGAAGACGGCCGCGGGCAAGGTCGACCCCGCGGTCTGGTCCGCCGCGCAGCAGCTCCTGCTGCAGGCGAGCGCGTCCCTGACGAAGCAGGCGCGCCTGCTCGCCTCGATGGACGAGGCGAAGTCGGCCCTTCCGATCCCGCAGGCCGACGCCGCCGCGAACCTCGACCTGACGACGGAGGAGAAGGTCACGATGCTCGTCCGCCTCGGCTCGCGCCTCGGCGCGGTCGCGAAGGCGGCCGACCGCGACAAGATCGCGTCGGGAGGCCTCGCCTCGGTGCTCGCCGTGCCGGCGCTCACGATGAAGGGCGTCACCGACACGGTGAAGCCGATCCAGCTTCCGACCTACACCGCGAAGGCGGGGGCGGACGGCACCGTGACGCTGACCGAGGACGGGAAGGACACGGGCGACACGATGGTCAAGGTGGAGGGGGTCTGGATTCCGGCCGCCCTCGTCGAGGCCTTCGCGGACCGCGCGGACTGGAAGGCGCAGGCGGCCGCGATCCCGGCGATGTCCGACCAGGAGAAGCAGGGCGTGCTCATGGCCATCCAGATGATGACGGGCGTCGCCCGCCAGGCCGGCAAGGCGCAGAACGCCGACGAGCTGCGGAGCGCGCTCCAGCAGGCGATGATGCCGCTGGTGATGATGGGCATGGGCGCCGGGCTGCCCGGCGGCGGCGGCGACGCGCCGGCGCTGCCGTTCCCGGTGCAGTAGTACCGCGGCATGGATGCCGCGGCGCGCATGCCGCGGCATGGATGCCGCGGCGCATGCCGCGGCGCCCGAGAGGTAAAATTCGGTCGCTTGTTTGAAATTCCGCGGGGGGCGCTTCGAAAAGGCGCTCCCCGCGCGGAGTTTTCGGATTTGCGACGGAACCGGGAAAAAGGGCGCACGTTTAACGTTTATGCTGGAGTTTCAAAAAAATTTTGCGATAATTTGAAACCGTCATTCGCGCGAATCCGTCCTCCGCATGGAGCGGAAGCCGGCACGCGGCCAATCCAACCTCCATCCCTCCCCACACCATGTCCACCTCCCACTCCGTCCCTCTCCGAATGGCGCTTTGCGCGGCGTTCGGCATCGTTGTTCCGGCGATCGGCGCCGGCTTCGCCCTCGAGGAGGGCTCCGCGCGCGGCAACGTGAACCCCGCCGGGCTGATCGCCGGCGGCGGCGAGCCCGCCTCCCTCTACTTCAACGGCGCCACGATGACCGAGCTGCCCGGCACGCAGGTCGAGCTCGGCGCGTCGTTCATCCGCCCCGAGGCCGAGGTGCTCGCGGTCAATCCGTACACGGGCGAGCGGATGGTGGGCGCGGGCCACCGCCAGATCTGGTCGCTGCCGAGCGCGTACGCGACGCACCAGCTGGGCGACAGCGTGTGGCTGGGCTTCGGCATGTTCACGCGCTACGGCCTGGGCGCGAACTTCCCGCGCACGTGGGCGGGGCGCTACGGCAACTACAAGGCGGAGATCCTGTCGCTGGACTTCGCTCCGCAGATCGCGTGGAAGGTCTGCGACAGCCTTTCGCTCTCGGCGGGCCTCTCGATCCGCTACTTCGACATCGAGCTGGCGCAGCGCCTCGACGCGGCCGGCATGTACGGCCTGCGCCGCTACAACGATCCGTCGCCGTCCCCGTACGATGTGGACCAGGACTTTCACGGCGACGACATCCGGCCCGGCATCGACCTGGGCCTGATGTGGAAGGTGACGGACGACGTGACGTTCGGCGCCGCGTACCACAGCCGCATCCAGTTCAAGGTGAAGGGCGACGCGAAGTGGGACCGCCCGGCGCCCGTCGCGGCGATGGCGCCCGCGGCGTTCAACGACATGCCGTTCCGCTCGCGCAACTGGAACCCCGACAAGTTCATGGCGGCGCTCTCGTGGAAGACGACGGAGCGCCTGACGCTCTCCGGCGGGTTCACCTTCACGACGTGGCACCTCTACGACGACCTGCTGATCAAGCTCGACCGCGACATGCTGCCCGGGCGACACGAGCTGGCGAGCACGAAGGAGTGGCACGACGCGTGGCGCCTCTCGGTCGGCGCGGACTACGCGCTCGACGAGGCGTGGACGCTCCGCGCGGGCTACACCTGGGACCAGTCCCCGATCAACGGCCGCTACGCGGACTACCTCGTCCCGGGCGACAACCGCAACATCTTCGCGATCGGCCTCGGCTGGACGCACGGCGACTGGACGATCGAGGGCTCGTACTTCTACGAGTACGTCGAGGACTACCGCGTCCATGCGCGCCCGGCCAACGGCGTGTTCGACGGCAAGTACCAGAACGCCGACGGGCACTGCCTGGCGCTCTCCGCGACGCGCCGCTTCTAGGGCGCTCCCGCGCTCTCTGCGGCCACGGGGCATCACGGAGCTTCCGTGATGCCCCGTGCCGTTCCGCGGGCCGCGGATCCGCGATCGGCCCCGTTTCGCGCCGCTTCCAGGCAGGGGCTCAGCCCTTGCGCTGCAGGGCGGGGAGGATGCCGAGCGCGTCGCGGTACTTGGCGACGGTGCGGCGGGCGATGCGGATGCCGGCGGCGGAGAGGCGGTCCATGATCGCCTGGTCGGAGAGGGGGGAGGCCGGGTCCTCGGCGTCGACGAGGGCGCGGATCTTCGCCTTGACGCTGTCGGTCGAGGCGGCCTCCCCGGAGGCGGTCGGGAGGCCGCCGACGAAGAGGGAGCCCAGCTCGACGACGCCGTGCGGGGTGCGGGCGTACTTGCCGTCGACCGTCCGCGAGACGGTGGTCTCGTGGACGCCGACCTTCTCCGCGATCTGCGCCATCGTGAGCGGGCGGAGGCCGGCGCGGCCGCGCTCGAAGAAGCCGGGCTGCGCGTCGGCGATCGCCTGCGCGACCTTGCGGAGCGTGGCCTGGCGCTGCTCGATGCCGCGGAGGAGCAGTTCGCCGGAGCCGATGCGTTCGCGCAGGTACGAGCGCTCCTCGCGTTCCGCGCGGGCGGCCGCGGAGCCCTTCCTCCCGGCGGGCGCGGCGCGGAGCTGCTCGTAGCGGCTGCGCCAGAAGGGCGAGATGCGGACGCGGGGAAGGTCGGTCTCGTCGAGGATCGCGGTCCATCGGCCGTCGACGAGGCGGAACTCGAGCTCGGGGCGGACGTAGAGGGTGCGCTCGGCGGAGAAGCGGCGGCCGGGGGCGGGGTCGAGGCGGGCGAGGACGGCGAGGGCGCCGGCCGCGTCCTCGCCGGGGATGCCGGCGAGGCGCGCGGCCTTGTCGAGGCGGCGCGCGGCGAGCGCCTCGAACGCCTCGGGCGAGGCGACGAGCCGGGCGGCGGGCGAGGAGGCCAGGGCGGGATCGGCGCGGAGCTGCAGCAGGAGGCATTCGCGGAGGTCTCGCGCGCCGACGCCCGCGGGGGTGAAGGTCTGGACGCGGGCCAGGACGCGCTCGCAGGTGGCGAGGTCCGCGAGGGCGGCCTGGCCGATCTCGGCCAGCGGGGTGCGGAGGAAGCCGTCGTTGTCGATCGAGCCGACGATCTCGCGGCCGGCGGCGGCCTCGTCGGGCGGGAGGTCGGCTTCGGCGAGCTGCGCGAGGAGGTGGTCCTGGAGCGACTCCGTGGCGGGGATGGAGTCGAAGAGGAACTGGCGGCGCTCCTCGGCGTCGGGGTCGTACTCGTTGTTGCCGCCGTCGCCGTAGAGGTAGTCGGCCTCGTCGCCGAGCGCGGCGAGGCCCTCGGTCTCCGCTGGCGAGGACGGAGCCTCGCCATCAGGACTGCCGGCCTCGCCATCGGGGCTGTCGGCCTCGGGTGCAGCACTCCGATCCTCGTGCTCCGGCGCGGAGCCGGGTGGCGCGGGGGCGGGGGCCGGATCCTCGAGCTCCGGGGCGGCCCCGCCGTCGAGATCCTCGTCGAAGTCGCGCTCCTCGGAGGGCGTTGCGGCGTAGTCCTCGCGGGCGGCATCGATGGAGACCTCGGCGGGATCCTCGAGCTCGAGGACGGGGTTGGTGTCGACCTCCTGGCGGATCTTCTGGCGCAGCTCCATCATGGGCGCCTGCAGCAGCCCCAGCGCCTGCTGCATCTGCGGCGTGAGGGCCATGGTCTGCGCCTGGCGCATTTCCTGGTGGAAGGAGAGGGGCATGAAGAGCTAACAGCTAACAGTTAACAGTGAAGAGTGAAGAGTGAAGAGTGAGGAGCGAAGAGTGTGTGCTTCCTGGGGAGGGTCATGACGGCAGGGAGGAGAAGAAGTCGGAGAGGGAGCCGAAGGCGCCGCGGTCGTGGCGGGGTGCGGCGTCATGGCGGGGTGGGGCGCCGCGGTCGCGTCCGCCGTGGCGGGGTGCGCCGGAGCGGCCGGCGGAGAGGTCGGGGTTGGAGCGCATCGAGAGGCCGATGCGGTTGCGGGCGAGGTCGACGGAGACGACCGTGACCTTCACGCGGTCGCCGACCTTGACGATCTCGTTCGGGTCCTTCACGAACCGGTCCGCGAGCTGCGAGACGTGGACGAGGCCGTCCTGGTGGACGCCGACGTCGACGAACGCGCCGAAGGCGGTGACGTTGGTGACGACGCCCGGCAGCTTCATCCCCGGCGCGAGGTCGCCGATCTCGTGCACGCCCTCGGCGAAGGAGAACGCCTCGAAGGTCTTGCGCGGATCGCGCCCGGGCTTGGCGAGCTCCGCGACGATGTCGCGCAGCGTCGGGAGGCCGAGGTCGCCCTCCGCGTAGCGCGAGAGGTCGAGCCTCTTCGCGAGGGCGGGCTCGGCGAGGAGCTGCGGGACGGTGCGGCCGAGGTCGGCCGCCATGCGCTCCACGACGGCGTAGCGCTCCGGGTGGACGGCGGAGGCGTCGAGCGGGTTCTCGCCGCCCGCGATGCGGAGGAAGCCGGCGCTCTGCTCGAACGCCTTGGGGCCCATGCGCGGGACGTCCCTGAGCGCCTCGCGCGTCGCGAAGGGGCCGTGCTCGTCGCGGTAGCGGACGATGTTCTCCGCGAGCGACGGGCCGAGGCCCGAGACGCGGGCGAGGAGCTGCGGGGAGGCGGTGTTCACCTCGACGCCGACGGCGTTCACGCAGGAGAGGACGGTGTCGTCGAGCGCCTGGCGGAGGCGGCCCTGGTCGACGTCGTGCTGGTACTGGCCGACGCCGATCGTCTTGGGGTCGAGCTTCACGAGCTCGGCGAGCGGGTCCATGAGGCGGCGGCCGATCGAGACGGCGCCGCGGACGGTGACGTCCTTGTCGGGGAACTCCTCGCGGGCGACCTCGGAGGCGGAGTAGATCGAGGCGCCGCTCTCGCTCACGGAGACGACGACGACCTCGGGCGGGAGGCCGAGGGAGCGGACGAAGGCCTCGGTCTCGCGGCCGTAGGTGCCGTTGCCGACGGCGACGGCGAGGACGCGGTGGCGGCGGACGAGGCCGAGGAGGGTCTCCGCGGCGTCGCGGCGCTCGGCGTCGGAACGGGCGAGCTGGACGACGGTGTCCTCGAGGAGCTTGCCCTGGGGATCGAGGACGACGACCTTGCAGCCGGTGCGGATGCCGGGGTCGAGGGCGAGGACGGCCTTGCGGCCGAGGGGGGCGGCCATCAGGAGCTCGCGGAGGTTGGCGGCGAAGACGGCGATGGCCTCGTCGCTCGCCTTCGCGAAGGCGCGGAGACGGGCCTCGACCTCCATCGCGGGGGCGAGGAGGCGCGCGTAGGCCGAGTCGCAGGCCTGCGCGACCTGGTCGGAGAGGGGGCCGTCGCCAACGACGTAGCGGTCGCGGACGAGCGCCTGGGCGTCCTCCTTCGGCGGGCGGAGCGAGAGCGAGAGGAAGCCCTCCTTCTCGCCGCGCAGGAGCGCGAGGAGGCGGTGGGAGGGGAGGGAGCGGATCGGCTCGGAGGCGTCGAAGTAGTCGCGGAACTTGGCGCCCTCCTCCTCCTTGCCGGGGACGACCTTCGAGACGGCGGAGCCGGCCTCGTCGAAGAGGTCGCGCAGCTCGGCGCGCAGGTCGGCGTCCTCGGCGACCTGTTCGGCCACGATGTCGCGCGCGCCGGAGAGCGCGGCCTCGGCGTCGGGCAGCTCCTTCGCCTCGTCGACGAAGGGCGCGGCGAGCTCCTCGGGGGAGAGGGGCGACTCCTGGGCGAGCAGGTCGGCGGCGAGGGGGGCGAGGCCGCGTTCGCGGGCGACCTGGGCGCGCGTGCGGCGCTTGGGGCGGTAGGGCAGGTAGACGTCCTCGAGGCGGGGGAGCGAATCCGCCGCCTCGACCTTCGCGCGGAGCTCGTCGGTGAGGAGGCCGCGCTCCTCGAGGGAGGCGAGGACGGCCTCGCGGCGCTCGTCGAGCGCGCGGAGGCGGTCGAGGGCGTCGCGGACGGCGGCGATGGCGACCTCGTCGAGCTCACCGGTCATCTCCTTGCGGTAGCGGGCGATGAAGGGGACGGTGGCGCCCCCCTCGAGGAGGGAGGCGACGGCGGAGACCTGGCCGGGGCGCAGGGAAAGGGTGGTTGCGACCTTGTCGCAGTGCTGGGCGTTCATGCGGGCGCCCATTCTATCAGAAACGCCTTGGCATGAAAACTGCTGTTTCTCCGCGCCGCCCTTCAGGAAGGAACGCGGGGGACGGGGGCGCCCTGGTGGTGCGCGGCCCAGGGCGGAGGCGGGGTGCGGAGGGTCGCTTCGCGGCCGGTCGAGGGCAGGACGATCGTGGCCGAGAGCGCATGGAGGCGGTGGAGGGGGCCGAAGGGGCCGGAGAGGGAGGGGCCGCGGGCGCCGTAGGTCGTGTCGCCGACGATGGGATGCCCGATGGAGGCGAGCTGGCAGCGGATCTGGTGCGTCACGCCGGTCCGGATCTCCACCTCCAGCAGCGTGCGGCCGTCGCGGCGTTCGAGCGGCCGGTAGAAGGTCTCCGCGAACATCGCGCGCTCGCCCTTCGGGAGCGAGGCGCCGGAGACGGGGCGCATGCGCCCGCGGAACGAGGAGGCGTGCGCGAGGAAACCCGACACGCCCCCCGCCCGGGCGACGTCGCCCTCGACCTCGGCCAGGTAGATCTTGCGGGCGGAATGGGAGGCGAACTGGGCGCGGACGGCGGCGAACGCCGCCTCGGTGCGCGCGGCGAGGACGAGGCCGGAGGTGCCGGCGTCGATGCGGTGGAGCAGGCCCGGCATCAGCGGATCGCCGCCGACGCCCCCCATCTCCGGATAACGCGCGAGGAGGGCGGCGGCGAGGGTGCCGCGCTCGCCGACGGCGACGGGGTGGCAGGGCTGGCCGGCGGGCTTGTCGACCGCGACGAGGGAGGCGTCCTCGTAGACGACCGCGAGCGGGCCGGGCTCCGGCGCGACCGCGCGGTCCGCGGTCTCGGCGAGGCCGCGGACGCGCACGGCGGCGCCGGGGCGGGGGCGGTCCGACTTGGCGGCGGGGCGGCCGTCCGCGAGGACGCCGCCGCGGGCGAAGCACGCCGCCACGAGCGCGCGCGTCGAGCCCGGGGCGCGGGCGAGGACGGCCTTGTCGAGGCGGCCGGCGGCGGAGTCCTCCTCCGTGAACGCGAAGTCGAGGTCGAGCATGTCGGCGGGGGAGGGGGCGGAGGGGCGCGGCTAGGGCTGGAGGAAGTAGGAGTCCGAGTCGGCGGAGCGCTCGGGCTTCCATGCCCCCGCGGTGCGGCGGCCGAAGAGCGAGGTGCCGACGCGGACGTAGGTGGCGCCCTCCTCGATGGCGGTCTCGAAGTCCGACGACATGCCCATCGAGAGCTCCGGCAGGGCGAGCGAGAACTCGTCCTGCAGGGCGTCGCGGAGCGCGCGGAGCGCGCGGAAGCGCGGGCGGGAGAGCTCGGGGTCGGGAACCCACGGGGGGATGCACATGAGTCCGACGATCCGCAGGACGCCGTCGGAGAGGGCGGCGCGGAGCGCGTCGCGGACGGAGGCGGGCGTGAAGCCGTGCTTCGTCGGCTCGTCGGCGACGTTGACCTCGAGCATCACGTCGGCGCGGGCGCCGGTCTCGTCCTGGACGCGGGCCAGGTCGTGCAGGACGGCCTCGGAGTCGATCGCGTGGAGCACGGTGAAGAGGGAGAGCGCGTGGCGGATCTTGTTGCGCTGGAGGGGGCCGATGAGGTGCCATTCGGCGGACGGGCAGAGAGGGGCCTTCGCGAGGCCCTCCTGGACGCGGTTTTCGCCGAGGACGGTCACGCCGTCGCGGATGGCCTCGGAGACGATCTCGGGCGGAAAGGTCTTCGAGACGCCGACGAGGACGACCTCGCCGCGGTCGCGTCCGGCGCGTTCGCAGGCCGCGCGGATCCGCGCCTCGATCGCGGCATGGCGCTCGGAAAAGGTGGAGGGGAGATCGGGTTCGTTGCTCATGTGGCGCGATTCTACCACAACCCCTCCGTTCCGTCCAAACCCCGTTTTGCGCGGAACCGCCGTTTTGACATTGCGGGGGCGGTGTGCGAGAATCGGCGCCGTTTTCCATCCTCCTCCCGCCATGCAGCCCTCCTTCGCCCTCCCCAACGTCTACTCCGATCACATGGTCTTCCAGCGCGGCATGCCGATCGAGATCGCCGGCACCGCGCCCGCGCGCTCGCTCGTCCAGGTCGCGTTCGACGGCGTCCGCAAGTCCGTCCGCGCCGACGCGAACGGCGACTGGCGCGCCGAGTTCCCCGCGCTCCCCGCCGGCACCGGTCACTCCGTCCGCGTCGAGAACGGCTGCGGCGCCGCGATCGACCTCCGGGACGTCGCCGTCGGCGAGGTGTGGTTCGCGGGCGGCCAGTCGAACATGGAGTTCCCCGTCGTGGGCTCGCAGTTCTACGGCCTGCCCGGCGGCTGGGACCTCGCGGGCGAGGCGAACGACCCCGACCTGCGCATCCTCTACGCGCAGCGCGCCGTCTCGCCCGACGGCCCGTGCCGCGACCTGCCGCGCGGCGCGTGCTGGAAGCCGGCGACCTCGCGCGACGCGGTCGGCATCTGCTCGGCCGTCGGCTACCTCTTCGGGCAGCTGCTACGCAAGCGTCTCGGCGTCCCGGTCGGGATCGTGTCGAGCAACTGGGGCGGCTGCCGCATCGAGCCGTGGATCGACGAGGGGACGCTCCGCCGCCACCGCTGCGCCAACGAGCTTGCGCAGATCGCCGCCGCACGCCGGGTCTCGAAGCTCGGCGCCAGCGAGGCCGAGCGCTTCGCCCGGCGCGACGCGGAGGCGCGCACGAAGCAGCTCGAGACGTGGCTCCGCCGCAAGTTCTTCGCGTGCGCCCCCGCCGCGACGAAGGCCGCGCTCGCGTCATGGGCGAAGCCCGGCGCGGATCTCCGCGACTGGACGCGCGGCCCGCTCGCGTCGCTCACCGCCGCGAAGACGCCGGGCGTGATCTGGTACCGCCGCGAGGTCGAGATCCCCGCGGGCATGGACCCGGCGCGCGTGCGCTTCCGCGCCGACTGGATGAACGACACGGACGAGGTCTTCTGGGACGGCCGCAAGATCGGCGCGACGTGGATCGACACGCCCGCCTACTGGGTCGCGATGCGCGACTACGCCGTCCCCGCCGCGCTCGCCAGGCCCGGGCGGCACGTCGTCGCGATCCGTCTCGCGAACCACTTCTGCGCCGGCGGCCTCGGCAACCTGTGGGTCGGCGCGGAGGGGTCGGACGAGCGCATCCCGCTTGGCGACGGCGAGTGGGCCGAGCGCGTCGAGCTGCGCCCGACGAAGGCCTGCGGCGAGCGCCCCGTGACGCCCGTCGGCGCCGGGGAGCTGGACCCGCGCAACGCCTACACGCTGCCCGCGACGCTCTTCAACGCGATGTTCGCGCCGCTCTCGCCGCTGCGCTTCAGGGGCGCGATCTGGTACCAGGGCGAGTCCAACGCGTCCGAGTGGAAGAAGTACGGCCTCTGGCAGAAGCTGCTCGTCGAGAGCTGGCGTCGCGCGACGCGCTCGCCGGATCTGGCGTTCCTGCAGGTGCAGCTCGCGGGCTACGAGCGGCATTCGCCCGGCGACCGCCTGCCCGACGACTTCTGGAAGGACTTCCCGCCGGAGGCCGACCAGGCCTGGACGGACATCCGCGCCGTGCAGGAGGGCGTCCGCTCCCTTCGCCTCTGCGACCTCGTGACCGCCGCCGACATCGGCGACCACAGCGACATCCACCCGTCCAACAAGCGCGAGGTCGCGCGCCGCCTCGACGCCCTCGCCGGCAAGCTCGTCTACGGCGCGAAGGGCGTCGCCACCGGCCCGATCCTCAAGTCCGTGGCGCGCAAGGGCGCCGCCCTGCGCTGCACCTTCTCCGAGACCGGGAAGGGCCTCGTCGTCAAACCGCTCGCCCCCGCGGTTCTCGCGGTCGTCGCAAGCCGCAAGTCACAAGTCGCAAGCCGGACCTGCGACCTGCGACCTGCGACCTGCGACTCCGCCGGGACGATCGTCGCGGCGGAGCACGCCTTCGCGATCGCCGGCGAGCGCGGCAAATGGCACTGGGCGGAGGCGCGGCTCGACGGAAACGCCGTCGTCGTCTCGTCGCCCGACGTGCCGAAGCCGGCGCGCGTGCGCTACGCCTGGACGACGTATCCGCCGTCGATGCGGCTCTTCAACCAGGAGGGCTTCCCGGCGTTCCCCTTCCAGGGCCGGGCCCGCTAGCGCGCTTCTCGAAAAGAGGGTTCCCTCTAGCCGGCGAACGGCTCGGGGGCGAAGAGGGCATCGGGCGAGGCGGTCCAGCGGCGCAGGATGCGCAGCGTCGTGCGCCACGAGTCGGGATGCGTCCCGGCGGGCCAGCGCTTGTCGACGAACGCGCAGAGGCGCCGGGCCTCCTCGAAGGCGGCGTCGCGGTCGACCGGAACCGGCTCGGCGCCGAAGCGGCGGAGGAAGTTGCCGCGCAGGACGGCCTCGCGCGTCGCGGGGGAGAGCTCGAACGGGCGGAACTCGTGCACGTCCTCGCCGCACCGGACCTCGAACGTGGCGGGGTCCTCGCCGAGGAGCGAGCGGTCCATGTCGTAGGCCCAGCGGAACGGCTCATCGTAGGACGCGAGGTCGGCCGAGGCGTGCCAGTTGGCGTTGTCCGTGCCGAAGTAGAAGCGGTCGGGGAAGCGCTCGACGATCCCGTGCCAGCGGTCGTGGAACCTCGTGAAGCCGATGTTCATCTCCCAGCCGGGCGTGAGGTCGAGGCCGAGGTTCGGGTAGGTCCCGAGGAGACGCTCGGCCTCGTCGGGGTCCTCGCCGAGGAAGAAGACGTGGGCGAAGTTCACCGCGAGCGCGGGGTGCTTCCGGAGGACGTTCTCCGCCTCGGCGCGCAGCCGCGCGAGCGTCGGGAACGTCTCGTCGTAGACCCAGCCGTTCGCCTTCGCGTCCGGACGGGCGTTCTCGACGTCCCAGAAGTCGGCCGGGTCGCCGACGTGGAAGACGAGCGGGCGGCCGCGCTCCTCGAGGACGGCGTAGAACGGGTCGAGCACGGGGGCGTCGAGCGCGAAGCCGCAGCGATTGCGAAGGCCCGGCTTGCCCTGGAGGCTCTTGAAGCCGTCGTAGCCCATGTCGAGCGCGCGGCGCGCCTGGTCGGCGAAGTCCTCCGCGGACGAGGGCGCGGCGTCGTCGCCGAGATGGAGCCCGGCGAACGCGTAGACCCGGCGCGCGGGGTTCTCGGCGTTGAGCGCGGCCTTCACGCCGAGGCAGCGCAGGTTCGAGCCGTCGTCGCGCCACCACGGGTTCTCCGTCGTCGCGGGGAGGGCCATGAGCGCGGCGCGCTCGAGGCCGAACCATTCCATGTAGCCGCGCATCATCTGCAGGTTCCAGGCGAAGGAGCGGCCGCGGTAGAGGTGCATGTGCGCGTCGCAGGCGGCGATCGCGCTCCAGTCGGGGTGGGAGTCGTTGTGCATGGCGGCGGCGGGGCGGGGGAGGGGATCGGGAGGGCGGCGGGCCGGGGGCTACTTCGAGACGACGGCGAAGGTCTCGCGGGCGATCATGAGCTCCTCGTCGGTGGGCATGACGATCGCGGCGACCTTCGAGCCGGGCTTCGTGAGGTAGCACGGGCCGGACTTCGTCTCGTTGGCCTCCGCGTCGAAGTCGACGCCGAGGCAGGCGAGGCGCGAGAGGATGCGGGCGCGGGCGGGGCGGGAGTTCTCGCCGATGCCGCCGGTGAAGACGATCGCGTCGGCGCCGCCGATGAGGGCGAAGTAGCCGCCGATGTACTGCACGATGCGGTGAGCCCACATCTCGAGCGCGAGCTCGGCGGTGGCCGTCCCGGCCGCGGCGGCGTTCACCATGTCGCGCATGTCGCCGCTCTGGATGCCGCCGACGCCGAGCAGGCCCGACTTCTTGTTGAGGAGCGTGTCGATCTCGTCGGGCGTCATGCCCTTGCGCGCGAGCTCCAGCACCACGGCCGGGTCGAGGTCGCCCGAGCGCGTGCCCATCACGACGCCGGCGAGCGGCGTGAGGCCCATCGTCGTGTCGTAGACCTTGCCGTTCTTGATCGCGGCGAGCGAGGAGCCGTTGCCGAGGTGGCAGGTGACGAGGTTCACCTTGTCGACGGGCTTGCCGAGGAACTCCGCGGCGGCGAGCGTCACGAAGTGGTGCGACGTGCCGTGGAAGCCGTACTTGCGGATGCCGTACTTCGTGCGGAACTCGTCGGGGATCGCGTAGCGCGCGGCGCAGGGCGGCATGGTCTGGTGGAACGCGGTGTCGAAGACCGCGACGTTCGGGACGCCGGGGAAGATCTTTTCGCACGCCTCGATGCCGCCGATGTTCGGGGGCATGTGGAGGGGGCCGAAGGGGATGAGCGTCTTCATGCCGGCGAGCGACTCGGGCGTGACGAGCGTCGCCTCGGTGAAGAGCTCCGCGCCGTGGAGGACGCGGTGGCCGATGGCGTCGACCTCGTCGAGCGACTTCAGGACGCCCGTGGCGGGGTCGGTGAGCGCGGCGCAGACGAGCTTCAGCGCCTCGGCGTGGTCGAGGGCCTGCACGGGGCGCTCGGCCTTGGGCTCGTCGCCGCGGCGGTAGACCATGTTGGCGCTACCGGAGCCGATGCGCTCGACGAGGCCGTTGGCGAGGCGCTTCTCGCCGTCGATGCGGTAGAGCGTGAACTTGAGGGAGGAGGAGCCGGAGTTGACGACGAGGATGTTTTCGATGGCGCTCATGGTCGGAGGGGGTGCGGGAGGGATGGAATGGAACCGCCCGTCGCTCGCGCGGCGGACGGCCCCGGATTCTACGCCTTTCGCGGGAGAAATTCAACCGCGCGGGGCGGGCGAGCAGAGGCGCGAAAGGTCGGCGGGGGAAAGATGCGACCAGCCGGGGAGGGAGAGCAGGTGCAGGAGGAGGAGGGCGCAGGCGGCGGCGTCGTAGAGCGCGTCGTGGGGGGCGCGGCCGGGCAGGAGGGCGTCGAGGGCGGGGCGGAGGCCGAGGGCGGGGACGAGGTCCTCCAGCGCGTGGGAGGGGGCGGAGGGCCAGGCGGCGCGGGAGAGGGCGAGGGTGTCGATCCAGGGGCCCGGGACGTGGAGGGGGGCGGCGGCGCGGAGCAGGGTGCGCTCGGTGCCGGCGTTGTGCGCGGCGACGGGGCCGGCGAGTCGCGGGGCGAGCGCGGGCCAGAGCTCGGGGAGCGACGGCGCGGCGGCGAGGCGGTCGCGCAGCTGGGCGTGGCGGCCGGGGGCGGAGCGGTTGAAGGGGCGGGCGGGGTCGATCCGCAGGAGCGACTCGTGGCGCTCGGCGCGCCCGAGGCGGTCGCCGGGCGCGCCGTCCTCCGCGGCGGGGACGGCGACGAGGCCGACCTGCCAGGGCTCGTTGGGGAGCCCGGGGACGGCGCCCGTCGTCTCGAAGTCGATGGCCGTGAAGGCGAACATGGCGGGGCGCGGCCGCCGGGCCCCTACTTCACGACGGCGAAGGGCGCGCCCTTCTGCACGGTCTCGCCGGTCTTGACGAGGAAGCGCACCAGATGGAGAGGCCGCTCGGCCTTGATCTGGTTGAAGAGCTTCATCGCCTCGATGATGCAGAGCGGGGCGCCGGCGCGGATGTCCGTGCCCTCCTCGGCGAGGTTCGGGGCGTTGAGGCCGTTGGAGCGGTAGAAGGTGCCGGTGAGCGGGGCCTTGAGCGTCTCGCCCTCGGCGGGGGCCGGGGGGATCGAGGGGGGCGGGACCGGGGCCGGGGCCGCGGGGGCGGAACCGGCCTCGCGGGCGGGGGCCGGCGCGGCGGCGGGGGCGCCGCCGCCGTTCGTGAGCGAGACGTTGACGTCGCCGCGGCGGATCACGAGCTCGTTGATGCCGAGGTTCTTCACCGTGGCGAGGAGTCCCTCCAGCGCGGGGTAGTCCGCGGGGGCCATGAGCGGCTGGGCGGGGAGGGAGATCGGCGCGGCGTCGACCTTGCGCTTCCTCTCCTCCTCGTCGGCCGGGATCGGCGGGCGCGTGGCGGGCGGGGTGGCGCGCCACTGGAAGTAGGAGAGGGCGGGCTCGGGGAAGAGGCAGTAGGAGAGGATGTCCTCCTCGGCCTTGATGAGAACGGGGTCGACGGCGTCCACCGCGTGCGGGAGCATGGGCGGCAGGAGGTCGGCGGGGCGGCCGGTGACGGGCTTCTCCCGGCCGAGGATCTTGCGGGCGAGCTTCGGGTCGATGGGCCCGGGGGCGTGGCCGTAGAGGCCCTTGACGTAGTTCTTCGTCTCCTCGGCGACCATCGCGTAGCGCTTGCCGGCGAGGACGTTGAGGACGGACTGCACGCCGACGATCTGGGAGGTCGGGGTGACGAGGGGCGGGTAGCCGAGGTCGGCGCGGACGCGCGGGACCTCCTCCATGACGTCGCCGATGCGGTCGAGCGCGCCCTGCTGCGAGAGCTGGGAGCGGAGGTTGGAGATCATGCCGCCGGGAATCTTGTGGCGGAGGATGCCGGGGTCGATGATGTCGTGCATCCGGTGCGCGGGCTCGCGCATCGGGCGGAGGCCCTTGAAGTAGCGGTTGATCTCGGCGATCTTCTCCATGTCGAGGTTCGGCGCGACGGCGCTGTCCGCGAAGATCGCGGCGATCGTCTCGACCGGGGGCTGGGAGGAGAAGCCGGCCATCGAGGAGATGGCGCAGTCGACCGCGCCGGCGCCGGCGAGGGCGGCGGCGAGGTAGGTCGCCGTGGCCATGCCGGAGGTGGCGTGGGAGTGGATCTGGATCGGGATCGAGATCTCCTTGCAGAGCGCGGAGACGAGGCGGCGGGCGTCGAGCGGCGCGAGGATGCCGGCCATGTCCTTGATGCAGATCGAGTCGACGCCCATCTGCTCCTGCTCCTTCGCGATGCGGACGAACTCTTCGATCGTGTGGACGGGCGAGACGGTGTAGGCGATGGTGCCCTGCGCGTGGGCGCCGTACTTCTTGATGAACCGGACCGACTTCTCGATGTTGCGGTTGTCGTTCAGGGCGTCGAAGGTGCGGAAGATGTCGATGCCGTTGCTCGCGGCGAGGGCGACGAAGCGCTCCAGCAGGTCGTCCGGGTAGTTGTGGTAGCCGAGGATGTTCTGGCCGCGGATGAGCATCTGCAGCGGGGTGTTCTTCGCGTGGGCCTTGATCTCGCGGAGGCGCTCCCAGGGGTTCTCGCGGAGGAAGCGGAGGCACACGTCGAACGTCGCGCCGCCCCAGCACTCGAGGGAGTAGTAGCCGGCGGCGTCGATCGTGTCGATGATCTCGAGGATGTCCTTCGTGCGGATGCGGGTGGCCCAGAGGGACTGGGGCGCGTCGCGGAGCGTGGTGTCCGTGATGCGGAGGGGGACGCGGTTGCCGAGCAGGACGGCGTCGTCGATCGGGGCGACGCGGCGGGGTCCGGGGGCGGAGATCTTCTTCGTGTTTTTCATGCCTTCACTGCCTTCTTCGGGTCGAAGCGGCCCATGGCCGAGAACTTCTTGAAGCGCTCCTCGACGAGGCGGTCGCCGACGGGCACGTTGATGGCGAGGTCGGCGAGGCCGTCGAGGATCGCCTTGCGGACGATGGCGATGGCGCGGGCGGGGTTGGCGTGGGCGCCGCCCTCGGGCTCGGGGACGATGCCGTCCACGACGCCGAGCCTCAGCAGGTCCTTCGCGGTGATCTTCAGCGCCTCGGCGGCCTCGGGGGCCTTCGCGCCGTCGCGCCACAGGATGGAGGCGCAGCCCTCGGGGGAGATGACGGAGTAGACGGCGAACTGGAGCATCAGCACGCGGTCGCCGACGGCGATGCCGAGCGCGCCGCCGGAGCCGCCCTCGCCGGTGACGATGGAGAGGATGGGCGTGCGGAGTCCGGCCATGACGAGCAGGCTGCGGCCGATGGCCTCGCCCTGCCCGCGCGCCTCGGCCTCGAGCCCGGGGTAGGCGCCCGCGGTGTCGACGAGCGTGACGACCGGCAGGCCCCACTTCTCGGCGAGCTTCATCAGGCGGTCGGCCTTGCGGTAGCCGTCGGGGTTCGCCATGCCGAAGCGGCAGGCGATGCGCTCCTCGGTGGTGGTGCCCTTCTGGTGGCCGAGGAGGAGGAAGCGGGTCTTGCCGATGCGCGCGAGGCCGCCGAGGATGGCGGGGTCGTCGGCGACGAGGCGGTCGCCGCGCAGCTCGAGGAACTCGTCGCACATGCCCTCGGCGTACTGGCGGGCGGTGGGGCGGCCGGGGTGCCGGGCGACCTGGACGGTCTGCCACGGGGTGAGGCGGGCGTAGAGGGCGGAGGACTCCTTCGCCAGCTGCTTGCGCAGCCCGGCGAGGGCGGCCTCGGCGGTGGGGTCGCCGCGGCGGCTCTTCGCGACGAGCTCGTCGATCTTGTCGCGGAGCGGCTGGAGGGGCTTCTCAAAGTCGAAATCCATGGCGGGGCTCCTACTTCATGCGGAACGCAAGGAGGCTCGCGAGGTAGCGCTTGAGGTCCTTGCGCGGGACGATGGCGTCGACGAACCCGTGCTCCATCTGGTACTCGGCGGTCTGGAAGTCGTCGGGCAGCTTCTGCCGGATCGTGGTCTCGATCACGCGGCGGCCGGCGAAGCCGATGAGGGTGCCGGGCTCGGCGATGTTGACGTCGCCCAGCAGCGCGTAGGAGGCGGAGACGCCGCCCGTCGTGGGGTCGGTGAGGATCGAGATGAAGGGCAGGCCGGCCTGCTCGAGGCGGTTGAGCGCGGCGCAGGTCTTGGCCATCTGCATGAGCGAGAGGATGCCCTCGTGCATGCGGGCGCCGCCGGAGGCGGAGACCATGACGAAGGCGCGGTTGAAGTCGATCGCGTGCTGGATCGCGAGCGCGATCTTCTCGCCGCAGCCGGTGGAGAGCGAACCGCCGAGGAAGCGGAAGTCCATGACGGCGAGGACGACGCGCGTCCCCTCGACGTCGCCGGAGCCGGTGACGACGGACTCGCTGACGCCGAGCTTCTTCACGGCGGCGGCGGCCTTTGCGGCGTAGGGGCCCTTGGCGTCGGAGAAGGACAGCGGGTCGGAGGGGACGATCTCCGTCCCGAACTCGCGGAACGTGCCGGGGTCGACGAGAAGGCCGATGCGCTCGCGCGCAGGGAGCCGGTCGTGGTGGCCGCACTTGGGGCAGACCTTCAGCGCGGCCTCCCACTGGTCCTTGTAGACGTGGGCCTGGCACTTCGGGCAGAGGTGCCAGAGGTCGGGCAGCGGAGGCTGCTCGCGCGCTTCGGTTGACTTGGTGAACCAGCCCATGGGGGCGAATCCTTCCTTTTTGGGTGGGAAAGGGGGCGGATTATAGGCGCCCGCTTTCGCGAGAGCAAGCGAAAAGGGCGGAGGAAATCGACCGAAATGGTACGATTGGCCCGCGGGGCGCGGCGTGCGGCGGGGCTAGCGGCCGCGCGCCCAGCGGCAGAGGGAGGCGGCCTCTTCGAGGAGGGCGGGGTAGTCGAGGGAGAGGAACCGGCCGTCGCGGTAGAGCTCGCGGCCGTCGACGACGGTGAGGCGGTTCTCGAGGCCGGTGGCGGCGTAGACGGCGTTGGAGACGACGTCGTTCACGGGCTGGAGCCCGGGGAAGGAGAGGTCGAGGGCGAAGAAGTCGGCGCGGAAGCCGGGCGCGAGGGTGCCGACGAGCGGGTCGCCGATCGCCGCGGCGCCGTGGCGCGTCGCCATGTCGAGGGCGCGGCGGGCGGACATCGCGGCGGGGTCGCCCGAGGAGAACTTGCCCAGGATCGCGGCCAGCCACGTTTCGCGGAGCATGTTCTGGGCGTTGTTGGAGGCGGGGCCGTCCGTGCCGAGAGCGACGGGGAGCCCGGCGTCGAGCATGCGGGGGACGGGCGCGGCGCCGGAGGCGAGCTTGAGGTTGGAGGCGGGGTTGTGGACGGGGACGCAGCCGCGCTCGCGGAGGATGGCGACGTCGGCGTCGTCGACGTCGACGCAGTGGAAGAGCGCCGTGTCGCCGCGCAGGATGCCGAGCGCGTCGCAGTAGGGGATGGGGCGGGCGCCCCGCTCGGAGAGGCAGTCGGCGGTCTCCTTGCGCGTCTCGGACATGTGCATGCCGAAGCGCCAGCCCAGTTCGTCCGCGAGGTCGCGGCACGCGCGGAGCAGGTCCGGGTCGGTCGTGTAGACGGCGTGCGGCGTCACGGCGCCGCGCAGGCGCGGATGGCCGCGCCAGGCGGCGGCGTTGGCGCGGATGCGGTCGAAGAGCGCCTCGCGCGTGGCGCCGCCGAGCTGCGGGAAGAAGCGGGTGACGTTCTCGCCGATGACGCCGCGCACGCCGGCGGCGTCGGCCGCGGCGAAGACGTTCTCCTGCAGCATGTACATGTCGTAGAACGCCGTGCAGCCGGTGCGGATCATCTCGGCGAACGAGAGCAGCGCCGCGGTGCGGAGCAGGGCGGGCTCCCAGCGGGCCTCGCGGGGGAAGACGTCCTCCTGCAGCCACGCGAAGAGCGGCTTGTCGTCGCCGAGGCCGCGCAGGGCGCTCATCGGGACGTGCGTGTGGGCGTCGATCAGGCCCGGGAGGATCGCCGCGGCGCCGAGCGGGCGGACCTCCGCGCCGGGGTGGCGCGGGAGGACCTCGGCGGCGGGGCCGGCGTCGGCGACGAACGCGCCTTCGACGGCGAGGGCGGCGCCCTCGACGACGTCGCGGGCGTCGTTCTGGGTGACAAGCCAGTCGGCGGTGTAGATCGTCATGGCGGGGGAGGGGCGGGCGGGGGAGGG
>CAMOEO010000007.1 GCA_946612175.1 uncultured Verrucomicrobiota bacterium | reverse complement strand
AACCTAAAAGTTCTCCGTCGCGATTTGGGTAACAGGAATTATGGCGCAACGCGGGGCGAGGGGATTTTGCTGGATTTTCGACGGCGGCGAAGGATATACTGGAGGGCATGAGCACGCATTCCTCCAAGACCGCTCCCGTGCGGCTTGCCAAGACCGACTTTCCCGTCTGGCACTTTCCCCTCCCCCGCCCGCATACGGGCCCGCTCCTCGGCAATTCCTCGACCGGCCTGATGGTCTGGGGCGAGGGCGCGACGCTCAAGCTCACGTTCGGGTCCACGACGCTCTGGGACCACGACGGCGGCGCGGAATGGCGCGAGGGCCAGTCCTACGGCGCCATCCGCCGCGCGCTCGAGGCGAAGGACGAGGCCGCGCTCAAGGCGATCTTCCCGCCGACGGCGAAGACGCCCCAGCTGCTGCCCGTCGGCCGCCTGGAGCTGACGCTCCCCGAGGGCCTCGCGCTCGACACGGCGCGCCTCGACACGCGCGCCGCGTTCGTCGAGGTCCGCACGCGCGGCCGCGCGGGGCGGCTCTCGAACCCGTCGTTCCGCATCGTCCTCGACCGCGCCACGGGCGCCGTCGCGGTCGCGCTGCCCGCCGGTCTCGAGCCCGCCGTGCGCGCCGTCCCCGCATGGGAGAACCCGATCGCGCGCGAGCAGCTCGAGGGGCGCGGCTTCGCGCCGCCCACGGTCGAGCCCGACGGCTTCGCGCAGCCCCTCCCGCACGATCCCGCGGTCGGCCTCGCGTTCGTCCGCGCGCCGCGCGCGCTCTTCGCCGCCGCCCGGCGCGGCGGCAACCCGCTCTCCGTCACGGCCGCGCTGCGCGCGCTCGACGCCGCCCGTGCCGCGGCGCGCGCCGCCGCCGAAACCGGCGCCGACGCGCTCTTCGCGCGCACCGCGGAGGCGTGGGCCGCCTACTGGGCGGGCGTCCCGAGGCTCGACCTTCCGAACCCGACGCTGCAGTATCTCTGGGAGCTCGGCATGTACAAGTTCGGCGGCGCGACCGCCGACCCGGGCGAGCCCGCCGGCGCGCCCTGCCCGCTGCAGGGGCCGTGGTACGAGGACTACCAGTGCCCGCCGTGGGGCGGCGACTACCACTTCAACATCAACGTGCAGGAGTGCTACTGGCCGGCCTACGGCGGCAACGCGCTGGAGCGTCTGCGGCCGATCTTCGACCTGGTCCTCTCGTGGGAGCCGCGCCTGCGGCACAACGCGAAGGTCTTCGTCGGGATCGACGACGGCGTGATGCTCCCGCACGCGGTGGACGACACCGGCAAGGCGATGAGCGCGAGCTTCTGGACCGGCATGATGGACCACGGCTCGACGATGTGGATGGCCGACATGATGTGGCAGTACGTGCGCTACGGCGGCGGCGACCGCAAGTTCGTCGCGCGCGGCGCGCTGCCGTTCATGAAGGGCGCGTTCAACGTCCTCTGGGCGATGCTCGAGCGCACGCCGGACGGCGCGCTCCGGCTGCCCGTCGGCACCTCGCCCGAGTTCCGCGGCGCGTCGATGGACGCCTGGGGCGCCAACGCCTCGTTCCAGCTCGCCGCCGCGCACCGCCTCGCCGAGGACCTGCGGGACGCCGCCGCGCGCCTGCGCGAGGAGCCCGACCCGCGCTGGGCGGAGCTGCTCGAAAAGCTCCCCAAGGCCGCGCTCGTGCCCGCCGCGGGCGGCTCCCGCCACATCGGCCTCTGGGACGGCCTCGATCTCGTCGAGACGCACCGCCACCACTCGCACCTCGCCGCGATCTTCCCGTTCGACACGATCGACTGCGACGACGAGGCGTGGCGCAGGATCGTGAACCACAGCTACGGCAACTGGATGTGGCGCGGCTACGCGCTCTGGACCGGCTGGTGCATGCCGTGGGCGTCGATCCTCCAGACGCGCGTCGGCAACGCCGACATGGCCGAGCTGCTGCTCGAGATCTGGGAGCGCGCGTTCACCAACGAGGGCTACGGCACGCTGCACGACACGCGGATGAGCGGCTTCTCGCTCATGGGCATGCCCGCCGCTTCCAACGACGGCCCCGCCTATCCGCCGCGCCCGGAGATCATGCAGCTCGACGCGGGCGAAGCCGCCGCGACGGCGATCCTGCAGATGCTGCTCCTCGAGAAGCGCGGCGTGCTGCACCTCTTCCGCGGCGCGCCCGCGCGGTGGCTCGACGTCTCCTTCGACGGCATCCGCGCGCCGGGCGGCGTGCTCGTCTCCGCCGCGCGCAAGGCCGGCGTCGTCGGCCCCGTGACGCTGCGCGCCGCGGCCGGCGCGGCGCTCGTGCGCCTCGCGAGCCCGTGGGGCGGCGCCGCCTGCGAGCTCGTTCGCGAAGACGGCACGGTCAAGAAGCTCAAACCCGCCGCGGTGCTCGAGGTCCGCGTTCCGAAGGGCGGCACGGCCGTCCTGCGCCCTGCCGCCGCCGCCGAGCCGCTTCCCCAGGCCCCGAAGCCCTAGGTCCTCCCGCACCCCGCCACCGATTCCGGATTTCCGCCACCATGCGCCCCGATCCGAGCCAGCCGCCCGTCCCCTCGAATCCATCCGGCGACCGGAAGGGCCGGGCACCGCGGATCGCCCTCCTCCTGCTCGCCCTTGCGGCGGGCCTCTGGCTCCTGTGGGCGACCGCGGCGCTCTGCCTCAACATCAGCCCCGACTACGCGATCGTCGTCACGATGGCGCGCGACATCGCGCACGGGCGGGGGTTCCCCGTCTTCTTCTACGGACAGGCCTACATGGGATCGCTCGAGCCTGCGTTCAGCGCCCTGCTCTGCCGGCTGTTCGGGGACGGCCCCTTCGTCGCGAGCCTCGGCGCGACGATTCCGGGATTCGCGGCGGTCCTCGCGCTCGCGCTGCTGGCGAAGCGGCTTTCCGGACGCCTTGCGGCGGCGCTGGCGCTGCTGCTGGCCGTCCCCGGGCCGTACGTCTGGACGCACTACCTCGTCTCGCCGCGGGGCGGCTACGCGCTCGTCTCCCTGCTCTGCGTCGCCGGGCTGTGGATCGCGTCCGTCTCCCCCGTCTTCGCGGCGCCCGGCTCCCGAAGGATCCGGAGCCGCGCGTTCGCGGCGTTCGGCCTCGTCTGCGGCCTCGCGTTCTGGAACGACTGGCTCGCCCTCCCCGTGCTTTTCGGGGCGGCCCTCGTCCTGCTCGGCCGGACCGGGCTCCGCGTCTTCTCGTGGCGGGCCTGGCTCCCCGGCGCCGCCGCGTTCGCCGCGGGGAGCCTGCCGTGGTGGGTCTGGAACGCGCGGCACGGCTGGGCCTCCCTCTGCTTCGAATCGGGCGGCCACCGCCCGAACGCCGAAAAGGCGATCCGGAACGCCTTCGGAGACCGGATCGCCGCGTTCGCGGGCGACTTCGGCGGCGCCTGGAGCTTCTGGGCGTCGTCGCTGCCCTGGCTCCTGCTGGCGCTGTTCGCGCTCGCGGTCGCGGGGCTCCTGCTTTCCGGACGGCGCCGGGCGCGGGCGCTCGCCCCGGCCGCGGCCGCCGTCGGAATCGGCACCGCGGCGTTCTGGGCCGGTTACGCCTTCTCGTCGTTCGGGACGACGGAGAGCCCGCGCTATTTCGTGCCGCTCGTGCCCGGCGCGGTCCTGATCACCGCGACGGGGCTGGCCGAGTTCGTCCGCGCGGCGGCGGAGCGGAGGAGCCGCCCGATCGCCGCCGCGGCGGTCGCCGTCGCCGGCGCCGCCGCCTATGCCGGCCTGGAGCTGCGGCTGGGCCTCCCTCTGCTTCGCTCCATCCGGCAAGGCTCGGAGGTGCGCCAGGCGGACTTCCGCCGCTGGCCCGACGTCCCGGGGCTCGACCGCCCGGCGTTCGCCGACTACATCCACTTCCCCGCGAACTGGGCGACGGACGAGCGCGTCTGCCTCGTGACGCCGCAGGGCGGTCGGCACCAGCGGTACCTGGACGCGCTCGAACGGGAGCCGTTCCCCTCCGTCGCCGGAAACCATGCGTCGTTCTCCGCGTTTCTCGACGCGACCGGGGGCTCCTCTTCCCTCTCCCGCACGGGAGGGGACGTGCCGGTCCACCACGGCATCCGGCCGCCTCCGCGAGCGGACGTCCTTCCGCGCGGCGCCGTCGCGCGCATCGCGACGCCGGACGGCATCGACGGCACCGGGGCGCTGCTCGACGGCAACGTCGCCACCTTCCTCCGCGACACCGCGGATCCGGAGGGCGCCGTCGCCTACGACATCGAGCTGCGGGAGCCGACGGAGGTCTGGGGCCTCGTCGCCACCTGCCGTCGCGACGGCAAGGCCCACGGATGGTCCGCGGAGGAGATCGGCCCCGACGGCGCCCTCTCGCCCCTGTCGCGGGAAGAGCGGCGGCGGGGCTGGTTCTGGTCGGGGGAGCGGTTCTACCTGGGAGGGACGGACGACCGCTGGGTCCTGCGCTGGAAGCCGCGCACGCTGCGGCGCATCCGCGTGACCTTCCTCGGGCTTCGCCCGGGCGGCCTCCCCCTGGTCAACGAGCTCCGGCTGCTCGG
This sequence comes from uncultured Verrucomicrobiota bacterium, assembly GCA_946612175.1. GTDB lineage: Bacteria > Verrucomicrobiota > Kiritimatiellia > RFP12 > UBA3636 > UBA3636. The sequence goes on along the minus strand of CAMOEO010000007.1, from coordinate 18,672 downwards.
GCCGGCCCGGACGCCCCCCCTCGACGCGGCGGCCGTCGCCGAGGCCGTCCGCGGGGTTCGCGCCGGCCCCGGGCCGGTCCGGCTCTTCGCCGACCGCTGGCTCGCGGGGATCCTTGGCGGGATGCCCCGCGACCCGACCCTCGACATGGACGCCATCGGAAGCGCGAACTACGTCCGCGCCTACGACGCCCGCACGCGGCTCGACCCGAGGGAGAAAAGCCTGGTCGTCGTCCCCGAGGCGCTCGCGGGCGAAACCGAGGCCGCGTTCGCCGAGGCCGGGCTCTCCCCGTCGAAGACGGTGACCGGCGGAGCCGCGATCTATCTCGCGGACGAGAAGCCCGGACCGGCGGCGGAGACGTTCGAGCGGACGGGTGGATGCCTGCGGTTCGTCGGAGGGCGTCTCGCCGTGGACCGTCCTCTGGCGCCGCCCGTCGAACCGGGGCGCGAGGCCCCCGCCTCCTTCCTCGACGGCCGCATCGAGCTGGTCGGCTGCCCGGTGTTCCCGCCGGTTCTGAAGCGGGGCGAAACCGCCCGGATCGGGTTCCTCTTCCGATCCCCCCGCCGCGACGTCCGGCCAGACGGCGGCTGGGTCATCGTCGGGTTCCGGAAGGACGGCCGCACCGTCTTCCCGACCGGGGCGCCCCTCCCGCGTCCGGACCGCTCGATCGGTGCGCCCGACCTGCCCGGCTACGACTCCCTCCTGTTCCCCTTCCGGGTTCCGAAGGACGCCCCTCCGGGGGAGTACACCGTCGAGGTCGGTCTGCGCCGCCACCTCGACTCGCGCCGGTTCTTCCCCGTCCGCCCGGGGCCGGGGATCGCCGTCCGCAACCGCTCGATCGAGCTCCCCTGGACCGTCCGGATCGAGTGATCCGCCGCGTTAGCCGTAGGAGTGCGCGGCGTCGGGGAAGGCCCGGGAGGCGACCTCCGCGCGGTAGGCGGAGATCGCCGCGACGGCGTCGTCGGCGAGGCGGGCGTAGGCCTTGGCGAGCTTCGGCGCGGGGCCGTCGCCGAGGCCGAGCAGGTCGGCGAGGACGAGGTACTGCGCGTCGCAGGAGGAGCCGGAGCCGACGCCGATCGTCGGGACCTCCGAGCGCGCGGTGAGCGCGGCGGCGACCTCCGGGACGACGCATTCGAGCACGACCGAGAACGCGCCCGCGGCGACGACCGCGTCGAGGTCCGCCTCGAGCGCGGCGGCGTCCTCGGGCGTGCGGCCGCGGACGGCGTAGCCGGTCGACTTGACGGACTGCGGCTGCAGCCCGATGTGGGCCTGGACGGGGATGCCCTCCTCGACGAGCGCCCGGATCGCGGCGGCCTTGGAGACGCCGCCCTCGAGCTTCACGGCGTCGCAACCCGCCTCGCGCAGGAAGCGCCCCGCGTTGCGGAGGGCGTCGGGGATCGTGGCGTAGGAGAGGAACGGCATGTCGCCGACGACGAGCGCGTCGGGGGCGCCGCGGCGGACGGCCTCCGCGTGATGGACCATGACGTCCATCGTCGCGGGGAGCGTCGTCGGATGCCCGAGCGCGGTCGTGGCGAGCGAGTCGCCGACGAGCACGAGCGGCACGCCGGCGCGCTGCGCCATGCGGGCGGTGAGGAAGTCGTAGGCGGTCACGAGCCCGAGGGGCTCGCCGCCCTTGCACTGGCGGAACTTGCGGACGGTCCATTTCATGGCGGGGGAATCCTTTCGTGCTAGTCGAAGTCGATGTGGAGGTTGCGGCGCAGGTAGGTGGGGTCGTCGAGGTTCTCGCCGTTGGGGCCGAGCGACGGCGCGACGCCGTCGAAGCGGCCGGACATCGGGCGGCCGTAGGCGTCGACGAGGTGCCGCGGCGCGGGGGAGCCGTCCGCGGGCGCGGCGGCGGCGGCGTTCTCGATCGCCTCCTCGCGCTCGGCCGTGGCCCAGCGGCGGAAGAGGAGGACGACGAGGCCGAGCGTCCCCTCGGCCTCGGGCTCGAGCACGGCGGAGAGGTGGACGGGCGCGCCGGGCGGGAGGATCGCGGCGACGTTGCGGACGGCGTCGCCGACCTCGGCGAGGCGCAGGTCGCGCCCGCCGACGACGCCGACGAGCGCGGCGCGCGCGCCCTCGGCGCGGCGCGAGAGGCCGAGTCCCCTGCCCTCGAGCACGCGCCCGAGCGCCAGGGAGAGGCGGTCCGGCCCCGTGGCGACGCCCGACGCGAAGTCGACGTGGCCGCGCCCCGTGACGGCGAACGAGAGCAGCAGCCCGGGGTCGAGCGCGAGGTGCGCGGGGTGCGCGCCGAGCCGCCAGAAGAGGGAGACGCCGTCCGCGAGCGTGCGCGTGGCGGCGGCGAACGCCTCCTCGACCGTCGCGCCCTGCGGAAGGTCGGCGACGAGCTCGTCGTTGGAGACGACGATGCGCAGGTCGCCGCGGTCCTCGACGGCGGAGAGCGCCGAGCCGGCGGCGCGGAGGCGGTCCGTCCCCTCGAACGCGAACGGGCGCACCAGGAACACCATCGTCCGGACGTTGCGCTCCGAGCAGACGTCCAGCAGCACGGGGAGAAGGCCGGATCCGGCGCCGCCGCCGAGCCCGGCGACGACGACGGCCATCGAGACGTCCTCCAGGGCGCGGTGGAAGCGCTCGGACTGCGCGCGCGCGGCGGAGGTCACCTTGGCGGCGTCGCCGCCGGCGCCCGTCGCGGGCAGGTCGTCGAGCCGCAGCGGCTGGCAGGCGGGCAGCTCGGCGAGGGCCGCGGTGTCGCAGTCCACGGCGTAGGCCGGGAGCCGGCCCGCCGTGGCGCGGGCGACGGCATTGGCGATGCGGCCGCCGGCGCCGCCGAGGCCGAAGACGCGGTAGACGGGATCCTTGCTCATGGACGGCCCCCTCCCTTGCGGACCAGCATGCCGAAGAAGCGCCGCAGGGCTCCTCCCTCGCGCGCGGCCCGCTCGCTTTCGAACAGATCCTTCCGGACGGCCTGCCGGAGGCCGCCCCAGGCGGTGGCGAAGAGCGCCGGATCGGCGTCGAGCTCGCGCCGCCCCGTGGAGAGCGAAGGCCGCTGGCAGGGCGCCCCGAACACCCGGGAGACGAGCTCCGGGACGCCGCGCAGAAGCGAGCCGCCGCCGGTGACGACGATGCCCGCGCCGAGGTGCGAGAGCGCCCCCCGCGCCTTGAGGTCCTCGCGGATCAGGAGCACGAGCTCCTCCATCCGGGCATGCACCACCTCGGCCGCCGCGCGGGCGCCGACGGTGCGGGACGAATCCCCGCCGTCGGGCTGCAGCGGGACGCGGCCTTCGGCCGGGACCGCGCGCAGGTCGGCGCAGCCGTAGGCGAGCTTGAAGCGCTCCGCCGCCTGGCGGGAGCCGGGCCGGAACGCGCTGAGCAGGTCGTTCGTCACGTGGTCGCCGCCGACGGGCAGCGCGCCGGCCGCGATCGCGTGGCGGTTCGCGAAGGCGCACCAGCTCGTCGTGCCGCCGCCGAAGTCGATGCAGAGCGCGCCGTCCTCGCGCTGCTGGGGCGTCAGCGCGCCGTGCGCCGCGGCGAGGCCGGAGAAGATCACGTCGTTCACGGAGCAGCCCGCCTCCTCGACCGTGTCCTCCAGGCGCATGGCGAGGCTCTCCGCCGTGTGCAGCAGCAGCCCGTGCGCGACGAGGCGCGAGGCCGGGATGCCGACCGGCTCGCGGACCTCGCCGGGGGCGTCGTCGATCGTGTGGTAGAGCCGCAGCGTCTCCAGCGCCTCGCGGCCCTCGGGGGGCGGGGAGCGGTCGAGCCGCGCGCGCGCCTCCTCCACGGCGTTCTCGTCGACCACGCCGTCGGGGCCCTCGATCGCGACCTCCTGGCGGAGGGGCTCCGCGGCGACGTCGCCGCACGAGCAGATCAGCGAGACGTCCTCGATGCTGGCGCGGGCGGCGTCCTTGCCCGACGCGGCGGCGAGCGCCTTGCGGACGGCGGAGGCGACGTAGTTCGCGTTCTCGACGCAGCCCTTCCGCATGCCGGTCGTGGGGTGGACCCCCACGCCCAGCACCTCGGGCGGCCCCCCGCCGGGACGGGCGCGCCCGACGAGGACGACGGTGCGCGAGGTGCCCGCCTCGACGACCGATACGACGTTGGATGATGCCATGCGAAATTCCCTCCTTCCTTGGTTGGCGCGCGGCGCGGGGGCCGCGCGGCCCCGCTCAGCGGACGATCACCTTCCCCGCGGAGAGCAGGACGTCGAACTGCCCCGCCCCGCGCGAGCCCGGGTCCGCCATCGTCCGCGTCACCATCCGGAGGCAGACCCGGATCGCGGGCTCGTCGACGATCTCCTCCCAGACGAACCGCACCACGCGGCTGTCCGTCGTCAGCGTCTCCAGATAGATGCTGTCGCTCACGTCGAGCGTCATGAGGCGGAACGGCGGGCTCGGATCGCCGCCGAACTCGGCGTTCCACGCGTTCACGACGTCGAGCGCGCGGACGACGCGCGACTCCTCCCCCTGCGGCGTCCCGACCGCCCCGACGAGCGTCCGCCCCGCGTCGACGCGGTGGCGCGTCCGGCCGTTCTCGATCGTCGGGAGGCCGCGGTAGCGGCCCGCGTCCTTCGGCAGGATCGTGAACGCCATCCCGTCGCGGTCCAGCGCCTGGTTGGGGTAGTAGAGGCGCGCGACCGGAACGCGGTCCCGGACGACGACGACGACGTTGGAGGGCAGGATCTTCGACACCTCGGCCTCCGCGATGTTCGGCGTCGTCCGCAGCAGGCGCTCGCGCACCTCCGAGGCGCTGAACGAGAAGAGGTTGACCCCCTCCCGCAGACCCGTGATCGAGCGGATTTCCTCCTCGCTCTTCGCCGAGCCGGTCGTGATCTCCAGCCGGCGCAGCTCGTACTGCGGGTTGCGCGTGAACATCACGCTCCAGAGGCCCCTCCAGGCGAGGCCCCCGGCCAGGGCGACGGCGGCGGCCGCGATCCAGGGAGCCGTCTCCCTCAGCCGCATGCCGCGCCCTCCAGGATCCTCGAGCAGAGCTCCGGGAACGGGATGCCCGCCTTCGCGGCGGACTTGGGCAGGATGCTGTGCGACGTGCAGCCGGGCAGCGAGTTGTTCTCCAGCACGAAGATCCCGCCGTCCGGCGCGACGCGCAGGTCGATGCGGCCCAGGCCGCGGCCTCCCACCGCGCGGTACGCGCGCAGCGACGCCTCGCGCACCCGCGCCGCGAGCTCTGCGTTCGCCGGGTCGTCCTCGGGGAAGACGTAGTCCGTCCCCGCGTCATCCGAGTACTTCGCGCGCCAGTCGTACCATTCCGTCCGGGGGCGCACCTCGACGATCGGAAGCGCCGTGCCCTCGCCGATGATCGGCACCGTCCACTCGCGCCCCGGGATGTAGCGCTCGACAATGACGTCCGGGTCGTGGCGCCGCGCCTCCGCGATCGCCGGCGCCCACTCCTCCGGGCGGCGCACGATCGAGACGCCGACGCTCGAGCCCTGCCGCGGCGGCTTCACCACCAGCGGCAGCGCGGCGAGCGGCGCCGGCGCCGGATCGTCGGGGCCGATCGCGTAGCCGGGCGGCACCGGGACGCCCGCCCGCTCGAAGAGGGCGCGGGAGAGGATCTTGTCGAAGCTCGCGCGCGAGGACGCCGCGTCGCTTCCCGTGTAGGGGACGCCGCGCCGGTCCAGCTCGGCCTGGACGCCGCCGTCCTCGCCGTAGGCGCCGTGCAGCGCCAGGAACGCCGCCTCGGTCCCCTCCGGGAGCTCGAAGCGGTTCGCCTCGTCGAGCACGACGCGGCGCGCGTCGTACCCCGCCTCGCGCAGCGCCGCGAGCACCGCGGCGCCGGACGCGAGCGAAATCTCGCGCTCGCTCGAGCCGCCGCCCATCAGGACGGCGACGGTATGGAATCTGTGCATGGGGAGAACCGGGGGCGGGCGGGCGCGGAGGCGGGCCCGGCCTAGCGCGGCAGCGTGACGCGCGGCAGGCCGGGGCACGTGACCTCGGGGCCGTCCTTCCAGGTGGAGTACTGGGTGTACGACAGGTCGGGGCCGCTGAACTCGGAGAGGAACAGCAGGCACGTCGCGATGATCACGAGGAGCGAGGCGAACGCGCAGATCGGGAAGAACGCGCTGGTCTTTTCCGGCTTCGCCACCTGCAGCGCCTGCGCGGAGAACGCGCCGGGGCCGGCCTCGATCTCCTCGCGGCCGGACGCGTGGGCCTCGCCCTCCGCGGGCTTGTCGCCCTCTGCGGCGGGCGCGCCGCCGGCCGACTTGAGCTTCAGCGTCGGCTTCCCGCCGCCGGCGGGCTTCATGCGGAGCGTCGGCTTGGCGTCCTCGGCGGATTCGCCCGCGGCGCCCTCCTTCTTGAGCACGAGCGTCTTGCGCTTGACCGTCGGGGCCTCGGATTCGGCCGGCGGCTCCTCCGCCGCCGCGGCGGGCGCGGGGGCCGCGCCCGGGGCCTTCATGCGGAGCGTCTGGTGGCGCGAGACGGTCTCCTCCTGCAACGGGATCGAGACCTTCATCGTCTGCCCCTTCGCCGCCGCGAGCGCCGCGGCGGAGAGGTTGGACGTGAGCTTGCCCATCGCCGCCGGCACGCCGGCGGCCGTGGGGGAGGAGGCCAGCGCCTCGTCCAGCGAGATGCGGGACGTCTTGCCCTTCATCGCCTGCGCCGTCACCTCCGTCGAGGCGGGGGGCTCCGGCGCCGCGAGGATCTTCGGCTTGAGCGGCGCGGGGGCGGCCGGCTTCGGCGCGAGGGGCCGGGGGGCGGCGCCCGCGGGAGGCGGAACGGGGCTGAGGCGGATCGTCGCCTCGCCGGCGCCCGCCGGCTCCATCGCCTTGCCGGCGGCGGCCGCCATGGGCTTGATCGAGATGGGCCGGATGCCCGAAGGAGGGACGGAGGCGGCGGCGGGCGCGGCCTCCGGCGCGGCGGGCGCGGGCGCGTCGGCCGGCTTGGCGTTGATCGGCTTGATGGTGATCGGCTTGATGGTCATAGGGGGTCCTTCGGTCGGAGGGGCGGCGGGAGGCCGCCGCGGAAAAACGCGGGAGGGGCGGAAGGGGACGGGCGGGCGGCGCTAGACCGCCATCACCTCGGCCTCCTTGGCCTTGGCGGCGGCGTCGATCTTGCCGATCGCCGCGTCCGTCGCCTTCTGGATGTCCTCGAGGAGGCGGTCGCGGTCGTCCTCGGTGAGCTTGCCGTCCTTCTGGAGCTTCTTCGCCTCGTCGTTCGCCTCGCGGCGGACGTTGCGGACGGCCACGCGGGCCTCCTCGGCCATGCGGGAGGTCACCTTCGCGAGCTCCTTGCGGCGCTCCTCCGAGAGCTCGGGGATCGGGACGCGGACCTTGCGGCCGTCGGAAACCGGCGTCACGCCGATGTTGGCGGCGAGGATCGACTTGCAGATCTCGTTGATCACCGTCGGGTCGTAGGGCGTGATCGTGATGAGGCGGGGCTCCGGCGTGGCGATGTTGCCGAGCTCGCGGATGCGGGTCGGCGCGCCGTAGTACAGCGCGGTGATGTTTTCGACGAGGGCGGGCGACGCCTTGCCGGTGCGGACGCCGTCGAGCTGCTGCGCGAGGTTGCGCAGCGCGCCCTCCATCTTTTCCTTGGTGGTGTCGAGAACGGGATGTGCCATGGTGTTTCCTTGTGTTTGAAGGTTTGAAGGTTCGAAAGTTTCAGGTCTCGGGTCGCAGGTCTCGGGTCTCAGGTCTCAGAGCATTGCGCATTGTGCATTGTGCATTGCGCATCATCCGAAGACGGGCGGGGGCTCCGCGCCGTCGACGAGCGTGCCGACCCGCCCCCCGGCGACGGCGCTCTCCAGCGCCCCCTCCGCGAAGAAGTCGAGCACGAGGATCGGGATCTGGTGCTCCTGGCAGAGCGCGAACGCGGCGGCGTCCATGACGCGAAGGCCGCGCTGCAGCGCCTCGGCGTAGGTGAGGTGGTCGAGCTTCTTGGCCTTGGGATCCTTCTTGGGGTCCGCGGTGTAGATGCCGTCGACCTTCGTCGCCTTGACGAGGACGTCCGCCCCGATCTCGCGGGCGCGGAGGGCGGCGCAGGTGTCGGTGGAGAAGAGGGGGTTTCCGGTGCCGGCGGCGAAGAGCACGACGCGCCCCTTCTCCAGGTGGCGCAGCGCGCGGCGGTGGATGAACGGCTCCGCGACGCCCTGGCAGGGGAAGGCGGTCATGACGCGGGCGGGTAGGCCGATCTTCTCGATGGCGTTCTGGAGGGCGAGGGCGTTGATGATCGTGGCGAGCATCCCCATGTAGTCGCCCGCGCAGCGGTCGATGCCCAGCGCCTCGCCCGTCGCGCCGCGGAAGATGTTGCCGCCGCCGAGGACGATCGCCACGTCCGCGCCCATGTCCCGCAGCGCCTTGACCTTGGCGGCCATGCGGGCGACCACGTCGGGGTCGATGCACTGGCCGGACGCGCGGTTGAGGAGGACCTCGCCGCTGAGCTTGAGAAGGACGCGCTTGAACTTGGGTGCCATGGAGGGGAAGGGGGACGCGGGCTCCGCCCTCGGAACCCGTTGCGGATATTGAAGCAGAAAAGGGGGCGAAAAGCAAGGGGAATCTCGCGCCCGTGCGCCCGGTGCGCTACGGCGCCGGGGCCTGCGGGTCCCCGAGCGAACGCATGTAGGCGGCGAAGGCGGGAAAGGCGACCTCGGGCTCCTCGATCTCCGGATGCCAGCGCTTCTCCCATTCGAGGGTGTACCAGCCGTCGTAGCCGACGGCGCGGAGGGCGGCGAACGCGTCGCGCAGCGGGACGTCGCCCTCGCCCGGGAGGCACAGGCGGCGCCCGCCCTCCGGCGCCGGACGCGAATCCTTCCAGTGCGTGTTGCGGAGGTAGGGGGAAAGGTTGCGCGCGGACTCCGCCGGCGCCTCGCCGCGGGTCGCCCACGGGTGGTGCACGTCCCAGAGCAGCGCGACGCCCTCCGGCCGCCCCGCCGCGTCGAACGCGGCGCGGAGGCGCGCGGTGTCCGTCCAGGCGTCGTGCGTCTCGACGACGAACTCGATTCCCGCGTCCCGCGCGATCCCCGCGGCGGCGACGAGCGTCTCGGCCGCGTTGGCGACGGGGTCGGCGAGGCCCTCGGAGGAGCCGCCGAAGATGCGGACCTGGCGGCAGCCGAGCGCGTCGCAGAGGTCGGCGTAGCGGCGCATCGTCTCGAGCTCGGCGGCGCGCGAGGACGCGTCCTTCGCGGACATCCTCGCGCCGCTGCCGAGGCAGGAGACGACGAGCCCGGCGTCCCGGACGCGGGCGGCGATCTCGCGCAGCGAGCCGCCGCGGAAGTGGGGGCTGTCGACGACCTCGACGCAGTCGAGGTAGCCGCGGAAGTCGATGGCGTCGTAGCGGGACGCGACGGCGGCCTCGACGATGCGGGCGATGTCCCAGGCGGGACAGCCGAGCGTGGTGCAGGAGAGTTTCATGGCGGGACTTCGGCCGCGGGGCCGGGATGCCGGCGCGGAGGGGGCGCCCGCGGAGGTTCCGTGCCGAATGGACGCGCGCCATTCTAGCGGAGCCGCCGCGCCTTGGCAAGCCGGCCCGCGCTCCTCCCGGGGCCGCCGCCGGAGGGGGCTGGCGCGGCGCCCGGTTTTGTGCTACCCTTGTCCGCATTCGCAACACCGGTTCCCCATGGCCTCCCGCAGGACGCTAGAATCGGCGGAGAACTCCCTCCTGCCGCTCATCCAGTACGAGGGGGCGGACCAGGGCCACGAGTGGCCCGTCCGCCTCCTGCTCTGGTGCCTCGCCCGCATCTCCGGCGTCTACCGAGCCGTCGTCCAGACCCGCCTCTTCCTCTACCGCACCGGCGTCAAGCGCCGCTACCCCCTCGGCTGCCAGGTCATCAGCATCGGCAACGTCACCGTCGGCGGCACCGGCAAGACCCCCATGGTCGAGAAGCTCGCCCGCGAGCTCGCCGACCAGGGGCGCAAGGTCGCCATCCTCTCCCGCGGCTACCGCAAGAAGGAGAAGGGCTTCTGGGGCAAGGCCGGCGACAAGCTCCGCTTCGGCCCCGGCGGCCCGCCCCCCCGCGTCGTCTCCGACGGCCGCCGGCTCCTGCTCGACAGCGAGATGTCCGGCGACGAGCCCTACATGCTGGCGACGAACCTCCCCGACGTCGTCGTCCTCGTCGACAAGGACCGCGTCAAGAGCGGCCGCTACGCCGTGCGGAAGTTCGGCTGCGACACGCTGCTCCTCGACGACGGCTTCCAGTACCAGAAGCTGCTCCACCGCCGCGACATCGTCCTCGTCGACCGCACCAACCCCTTCGGCAACGGCCACGTCCTTCCCCGCGGCATCCTCCGCGAGCCCGCGGAGAACATCGCCCGCGCCAGCTTCGTCTGCATCACCAAGGCCCGCGGCGGCGACACCGCGGAGCTGCGCCGCCGCATCCGCGAGCTCAACCCCGAGGCCGGCCTCATGGAGTGCAACCACGACCCGACCTGCCTCGTCGACGCCTTCACGCGCGAGCGCTTCCCGCTGGAGCGCCTGAAGGGCATGAAGGTCTACGCCGTCTCCGGCATCGCCGCGCCCCGCTCCTTCGAGAACTCGCTGGAGAAGCTCGGCGCGACCCTCCTCGAGCGCCGCCACTTCGCCGACCACCACCGCTTCTCCCAGCAGGAGATCATCGACATCGTCAACCGCGCCCACGAGCTCGGCGCCGACGCCGTCCTCACCACCGAGAAGGACGCCGTCCGCATGACCCGCATCGACCGCCGCGCCGTCCCCGTCCTCTTCCTCCGCATCGAGGTGAACTTCCTCGAGGGCGCCGACGAGTTCCGCCGCTGCATCAGCGAGATCACCTTCAAGGACTCGAAATGACGAAACCCGCTTCCGAACAGTTCAACCAGCCCAACGCCTCGTTCGACAACCGCCTGCGCCCGACGAGGTTCGACGACTTCGTCGGCCAGGAGAAGGTGCGCGAGCGCCTGCTCCTCGCCGTCGAGGCCGCGCGCGGCCGCGGCGAGGCCCTCGACCACGTCCTGCTCTCCGGCCCCCCCGGCCTCGGCAAGACCACGCTCTGCTACATCCTCGCCCAGGCGATGGGCGTCCAGGTCCACGCCACGAGCGGCCCGGTGATCGACAAGCCCTCCGACCTCGCCGGCATGCTCACGAGCATCAACCCCGGCGACATCCTCTTCATCGACGAGATCCACCGCCTCCAGACCACCGTCGAGGAGTACCTCTACTCCGCGATGGAGGACTTCGTCCTCGACATCATGATCGACCAGGGCCCCAACGCCCGCTCGATCCGCCTCGACCTCCCCCGCTTCACCCTCGTCGGCGCGACGACGCGCTCGGGCCTCCTCTCCGCGCCGCTGCGCTCCCGCTTCTCCATCAACGCCCGCCTCGACTACTACACGCCCGAGGAGCTCGCGAAGATCGTGACGCGCTCCGCCGGCATCCTCGAGGTCGGGATCGACGGCCCCGGCGCGCTCGAGATCGCCCGCCGCTCCCGCGGCACGGCCCGCATCGCCAACAACCTCCTGCGCCGCGTCCGCGACTACGCACAGGTCCGCGCCGGCGGCCGGATCGACGCCGCCGTCGCCGACTCCGCCCTCGCCATGGAGGGCATCGACCGCACCGGCCTCGACGAGATGGACAAGCGCATCCTCTCCTGCATCTGCGAGGACTTCGGCGGCGGCCCCGTCGGCCTCAACACCATCGCCGTCTCGGTCGGCGAGGAGGCCGGCACGATCGAGGACGTCTACGAGCCCTACCTCATCCAGGAGGGCTACCTCGCCCGCACGCCCCGCGGCCGCGAGGCCACCCCCCTCGCCTTCGACGCACTCGGCCTCCGGGGCGGCGGCCGCTCCCGCCAGCCGACGCTCGGAATCTAGCCCCGATGCCGCGCCGACCCCTCCTCCTCCGCGCCGCGCTCGCGCTCGCCCTCCTCGCCGCCGGCTGCGCCACCACCGCGCCCCCCTCCGACGCCGAAGCACCGCCCGGCGCCGAAGCCCCCGGGGCGCAGGCCGCCTCCGAGCCCGGGGCCTCGGCTCCGGGCGCCCCCGCCGCCCCTTCGGCGCAAGCCGATTCCGCGCCGAAGGCTTCCGCCCCCGGGCCCGCGGCCGGGGCTTCCGCCCCGGTCGCCCCCGCCCCGAAGCCGAAGCCCTGGCGCGCGGAATACCGCGCCGGCAGCTCCCAGGCGCTCCTCGACGGCGTCCTCGTCTACCTCGACCGCCCCGCCAAGGGCGACTGGAGGGCGAAGACCGCCCGCCCCCTCTCCCCCGACCGCCGCTGGACCGTCGCCCCCCTCCTCGAAGCCCGCACCAACGCGCTCGTCCGCGGGCGCAAGGTCCGCGTCTGCCTCGACGCCGGCCACGGCGGCGCCGACTCCGGCGCGCTCTCCCCCGACCGCCGCACGAAGGAGAAGGAGATGACGCTCGACGTCGTCCGCCGCCTCCGCGACCTGCTCCGCCGCGACGGCGCCTTCGAGATCCTCCTCTCCCGCCCCGACGACGCCTCGCAGCCCACGCTCGAGGAGCGCCCCGCAAAGGCCCGCCGCTGGCGCGCCGACCTCTTCGTGAGCGTCCACTTCAACGCCAATCCCGGCTCCGCCGCCCGCGGCCTCGAGACCTACGTCTTCCCCGCCCGCGGCATGGAGTCCACCTCCTACACGGGCCGCCGCCCGAGCCGCGACGCGGGCCTCTCCTGGAACGGCAACGCCAGCGACGCCGGCAACGTCCAGCTCGGCTTCTGCATCCACCGCCGCCTCCTCGCCGCCACGCGCCTCCCCGACCGCGGCCTCCGCCGCGCCCGATGGATCGTGCTGCGCGAGGCCACCGTCCCCGCCGTCCTCGTCGAGTGCGGCTTCCTCACCTCCGCGAAGGACCTCGCCTACCTCCGCACCGAGGCCGGCCGCGCCGCGCTCGCCCGCGGCCTCTACGAGGGCATCTGCGACTTCGCCTTCGGCACCATGGCACCCGGCCTCCCCGCCCGCACGCCCGAGACCGCCTCCGCGCCCCCTCCCGCCTCGGCCACGGACCCCGCCACGCCCCTCCGGCGCCCCCCGACGGTCGACTTCGTCCGCGACGAGACGCTCCGCGGCCCCCGGACCGACCTCCCCTCGCCGCCCGACGACCCCGCCACGCGCGGCGCCCGCGAGGCCGCGCTCCGTGCCGCCGGCCTCGCGCCGTAGCGCGCGCTCCCCGGCCTCTACGGCCGGCGGTTCCAGTCGAATTCCAGCGTGTCCAGCAGCGCGTGCGCCAGCACGTTCGCGCCGGGGATGTTCGGATGGACGCGGTCCCACGCGATGTAGCTGGAATGGCAGTGCGCGAGCACACGGTCCGCATAGGCCTGCGCATCGCAGAACAGCACGCCCTTCTCCTCGGCGATCTCGCGGCAGATCGCCCCGTACTCGCGGACGCGGGCGGACATCGCGTCGGCCGTGCTCGGCTCCCAGTAGACGGGCGTCATGAGGACCATGCCCTTCACGACGGGCTTCGTCCGGTCGACGAGCCGCGCCAGCGTCTCGCGGTACCGCTCCGGCGGAATGCCGGCCCCGGGGATCTGCGGGATGTCGAACTGGCGCCAGACGTCGTTCACGCCGATCATCACCGAGACCCAGTCGGGCTTGAGGTCCATGACGTCGGACTGCCAGCGCTCCTCGAGGTTGGCGACGTTGTTGCCGGACACGCCCATGTTGACGACGTTGATGAAGTAGTCCGGGTAGACGCTCGTGAGGAGGCCCTGGACGACGTTCGGGTAGCCGTTGCCGTGGGGGTTGAACAGGCCTTCGCCGACGGGCTGCTTGCGGCCCATGTCGGTGACGCTGTCGCCGATGAGGATGAACTTGGAGCGGGGTGCGATCTTCATTTCTTTCGGGGTCCTAGATGCAGTAGTCGGGTTCGGAGGGAGCGGGCGGGGCGAAGCGGGCCTGGTCGGCGACGACATCCGCCAGCGTCGTGCGGCGCAGCGCTTCGGAGAGCGCCTCGTTGACGCCCCCCCACGCCTTCTCAGCGGCGCAGCGCCCCTGCCGCCGGCACGCGCCGGGACGCGCGAGGCAGTGCACGATCGCGAGCGGGCCGTCCGTCGCCTCGACGACGTCCAGCAGCGTGATCTTCTCCGCGTGGCGCGCCAGCCGCAGCCCGCCCTTCACGCCCCGCTCGGTCAGCAGGAGCCCCGCGCGGCGCAGCAGCACCACGATGCGGCTGATGAACTTCTCGGAGAGCGTCTGCGCCGCGGCGATCTCCTTGATCGTGCGCGGCCCGTCGTCCCCGTGCAGGGCGACTTCGAGCAGGATGCGGAGCGCATAGCGCGACTTGGCGGTGATCTTCATGCCCCCTAGTATCCTCCCGCCGCGCCGGAATGTCAACCCGCCCGGCGGATCCCGGAACCGCGGCCTATCGGAAGATCATCATCGTCGGCGGGATGCCGACGGTGAGGATACCCGGACCATCGAAATGAACGTCGTCGACGTTCTCCGCAGCGGATGCGGAGGAGCCCCAGGTGCCGCGCTCCAGCGCCTTGCCGCCGACGAAGAGCCACGGCACGATGGCGTCCGACTCGACGCGGACGTGGGCGTGGGACGGAATCCATTCCCGATCGTTCAGGCACAGTCGCACGTCCTTCTCGAAGGGGTTTCCGCGGCGCACGACGAGCCGCGAGCCGGCCTCGACCACGACGTCGCCCGCAACGCGGGCGACATGCATCCGCCCCCCGGCGTCCGGCGCGCCCAGCGCGAGCGTCCCGCCCGCGATCCGGATTCCGCCCTTCACGCCCTCCGCGGACGCACCGAGCTGCAGCGTTCCGCTACCGCCCTTCACGAGGCCCGCCGTGCCGGACAGTCTGCACCCGATCGTGGCGGTGTCCGCACGCTTGCCCACATAGACGCGACCGACGGCGCTTCCGAAGTCCAGCGTCGCGCCCGCGTCCGTGCCGACCCGCCCGAGCGATGCCCCGCCGCGCAGATCGAGGAAGCCCGCAAGGTTCCTCGCCGTCGCGCCGTCCGCGAACGAAAGCGTCGTGTTCGCCCCCAGTTGCATCGAGGCGTATTGCGCGCCGTCCGCGAGCGTCGCCGCCGCGGTCCAGCGACGGAAGGCGTCATTGTCGCCGGTTCCCGCCGTGCGCCTCGAAAGGCGCCCCGTGGTGGGATGGCGGAAGATCAGCTGGTTGTTGTCGTTCGCCTCGTAGTTGGCGTAGAGCTGCGGCAGGAACTGCCCGCTGCCGTCCGGATCCTCGTAGAAGGATGGAGGCTCGTTGAGAATGAAGACCTCGTTCGAAACAATCTCGGAGGAATCCCCCAGCGAGAAGGAAAGGACGGCGTTCGCATCCATCACGAGATTCGTGATTTCGACGATGTTGTGGGGATAGTCGACCGAAGAGCCGTACTTGGCGGTTTCAAGCCGTCCCTGCGGCCCGGCGGGAATGACAAGATCGCGAATCTGGAAATAGGCACGGCGGATGCCGGTCGCCTGGTAGGCGGTCTTTGCGGCGGCGCTCATCGTCCCGCCGCGCGTTCCCAGAAAGATCCAGCCGCCGTCGAGCGTCACCTTGGACGGAAGGATGCCGCGCCAGTCGTTCGTCCAGGCGCCTTCTCCACTCTGTCCCGAACGGGCATGGGCGCCCTTGTTTTCGGACGCGTCGGCCGGATGCCATGCGCCGCGGAAGATGATTTCGCTGGCGTTGCCGAGACAGGCGTCGCCGAAAAACAGCCCGCATCCGCCGTAGCCGGTGGTGTTGAACTGCCCGTTCGCCACGTCCCAGACTCCGGTGAACGACTTGACGCGCGCCGCATCGCTGCCGTCGTTCATGCCGACGGCGGTGTCCGCCTCGAGGCGGATCGTTCCCGAACCGCGAATGTCGTCGTTGATTGTGATGAACCCGCGCGAATACAGATTCCAGCGGCCGTAGTAATAGGTGTCGCGGATCGTCCGGAACGTGTAGGGACCGAAGTCCAGCGGCGCCCCGATCTTGAACCCGTGGTCGCGCCAGCTCTTCCACCCGTCGCTGTCGGGGATGCGCCCGAGCGCGTCGAGGTCCAGGTCGTTCGCAAGCGTGACGGGCACGTTCATTTTGACCGGGCTCGTCACGTAGCAGTGGCCGAGAAGCCGGATCCACGAGGGCGAGCCATCGCCCGTCTCGAAGCGGAAGGCGCCGCCCGCCGCCATTTTGTCTTCGAACTGGAGATAGAACTGGGTCTTGTCGTTGTAGTAGTGGTGGATCCGGCCGAGCTGTCCGACGGCGAGATGGCCCAATACGATCGGCTTCGTGATCTCGATCGAGTGGTCGGAGGGTCCCGATGCCTCCGAAATCTGGGGGGATACGACATAGGCGACCGCGCCGACGGCGTCCGGGTAGCCGAGAGGCCCTTCTATGACATTTGTCCATTGGTACGGGTCCGTCCATGTCCAGTCTTCAAACCCGCGATGCACGTAGACGCCGCCTGCGGGATCTTCGGCGGGCAGGACGATCGCAATGCCGGTGACGCCGTTCGGCTTTCCGTCGGCGCCGGACTCGTAGAGCAGCGTCGCGCCGGGTTCGAGGGCTTCAAGAACAAAGACGGAGTTCGTTCCCGGCCGAGAAACTTCGGCAATCGAAAGAACGGCGTTGGTGTGCCAGTCGATCCGCGCACCGGCGGACGGGACGATCTCGACCGTGTCGCCAGGCCGCAGGTAGGCGCCACGAACCTCGCCGAGTTTGTAGTCGGGATCGATTTGGGGCAGGCTTTCGATCGTGCGGTCGGCGAGCTTGGCCGTCGCGGTCGCACGAAGTTCGATCTCCCCCTCCCGGTCGCCGTAGTACCAGTGGATCGTGTAGACGAACGTCCGTTGGCTGCCGGCGGCCGCGCGGAGCGTCCCGGCGAAGGGACCGAACCCGGTCTGGTTCGCCCAGTTCTTTACCGAGCCGATGTCGCCCTGGACGCCGAGACGGACATTGTAGACCGTGCCCATCGCGACGAACGTCGGCGCGACCGTCACGGAAATGCGCTCCTTCTCCTCGATCGCGGTCGGTTGGGGAAAGGCGATCGGCACCGAGTCCGTCACGAACGAAACCGTCTCCGAAACGGTTTCGAGTCCCCATTCGTTCACGAGGCGGGCGCGGGCGAAATACGTTGTTTCGGGCGCGAGCCCGGTCGCCGTTGCGGACCTCGTCGAGGGCAGGCGCCCCGAACACGTTCCGAGTTCGAGCGTCTGCGTCGTGCCCGCCGCGAAATCCGCGTTCGTCGACACGTCGATCCACGCCTCGGCGCGGGTCGACCCGCCGCCCCAGTCCGCGATCGTCGCCGCCAGCGTCGCCGTGTCGAACCCGGCGACCGTCACCTCCACCGCCCCCTCCGCCGGGCCGGGCAGCGCCGTCGAGAACGGAACCGCCGCCGAGTCGCCGGTCGCCGTCCGGTCGTTCGTCGCCCGTGCGCGCACGATCCACGCCGTGTTCGTCTCCAGCCCGAAGAGTTCCGCCTTGAACGCTCCGACGGCCGCGAACGCCGGAAGGTTCGTCGAGACGACGGGATTCGCGAAGCCCGCGTCGGACGCCCGCGCGACCTGCAGCGCCACCGTCGCCGAGGCGCCGTCGAGGCCGAAGGAGCCGAGGGTTCCCGCCACGACGACGTTCGTGTACCCCGCCGAAACCGAGTCGAGCCGGACGACCGGCGAGGGGGAGACGGCGAGCATCTCCGTCCATTCCTCGAACGGATGCAGACCGTCCGCCGGGATGTCCGCCCCCGTCTTGAGCCGGAAGCGGAGGACCCGCGCGTCCTCCGCTAGCGGAACGGTCACGGTCCGCGTCGAATGGCCGGCCGGGACCTGTGCGAGCGAGGTGGAGACCGTCGCCCACTCCGATGTGGCGTGGCCGCCGTCGAACGCGCCCGCGAAGGCCACGAGCGTCGCGTTCGTCGGCACGCCCGAAAACGAGAGCTCGAACGAGCGGCCGCCGGAAACGGCCGCCGACGATTCCACGGCCGTGAAGCGCTCGCCCGTCACGGTGCGCAGGAACGAGCCGTCGCCGGGGTCGGCGAAACGGAGCCAGACGTTCGTCAGCCCCCGGTTCTCCTCCAGCCAGGAGTTGAGGGAGTCGTATCGGTCGGAAAGGCGGTCCGACGGGTCGAGGAACGTGACGACCACGCCTTGCGTGTTGTATTGAAGCGACCATTCGCTCCACTGGGTTCCGTAGCTGCCGTTCCAGCTCCAGAGCCAGCCGTTGAAGGGGACCCAGCCGGTTTTCGGAGCCGTCCAGCGCCTGTGGATTTCGGGACCGTACTGCCAGCCTCTGTTCTTCCCCTGCCAAACGACCGTCTCGCCGTCCACGACGAGCGCCTCGCCGGTATCGGAGCGGCCGTAGAAGGAATACTCGGCGCCCTTTTCGACGAACAGTTCCCCCTCGTAGGCGAAGACGCCGTGATTGTGTTCGATGAGCCACGGCCACGCCTTGCCGGAGAGCGGGTTCTCGGCCGCGTTTCCGTTCTCGCCGTCCTTGAAGACGTCGAGCGTGCGGTCGAGCCAGTCCGCGTCGGCGTTCGCGAGAAGGTTCGACGCGAGGTTCGGCACGCCGTCGTAGGCCGTCAGGTAGCCCATCGCGGACGGGAACGGGATCCGCGCCTGGGTGAGGCCGGGACGGTAGACCGCATGGCCGGAGCCGGTCGCTACGGCCGAACCGGAGAACAGGACGGAAAGCACGGCGGAGAGAAGCAGTCTTTTCATGGGCGGCGAACACTGGGAAGGGTGCGAACAATTCGCAAGTGGAGGGGCATGATATCATGATTCCCCTCCAAAGGAAAGCCTTCTTTTTCCTGGACCTTCCCCACTTTTGCGGCGCGCGGCCTCGGGGCGGAGCGCAGGGGCT
>CAMOEO010000006.1 GCA_946612175.1 uncultured Verrucomicrobiota bacterium | reverse complement strand
GCTGCGAGGCCGTCCGCCGCGAGGTCATGGAGAACGGCTGGGAGCACCACTACGCCCTCATGTACGGCGACCGCACGGAAGAGCTCACCGCGCTCTGCCGCAACCTCAACATCGAAATGCACCTCGTGAAGTAGGCGCCCGCCGCGTCGCGGCCGCGCGCCCCGCCCTCGCCCCCCGCCCCGCCCGGTCACGGCGGCGGCGGGGGCGTTTTACGCATGGAACTTGCAGGACCGGACGCGCGCGGCGTCGGGGCCCGAGCGGTAGAACGGGTCGAGCGGGTAGCAGCCGGAGACCATGCCGTTGCGGGGCGCGGTCGTGCAGTCGCCGAAGGTGCGGCAGATGCGGCACTTGTCGAGCGGCCCGCCGCGGAGGGCGTCGGCGGGAAGATCGGGATAGGAGAGGACCATGCGCCCGTAGCCGGCGAAGTCGGAGAGGCCTTCGCGCACGAGGCGTTGCGCGACGTGCGGTAGCCACTCCTGCAGCGCCGTGAGCCCGGACGAGACGAAGGCCAGGTCCGGCAGCGCGGCCCGGGCCTGCGCCACGGCGCGGATCTGCCGGCCCACGCCGAGCATCGGGTCCTCGGGCGCGAGGTAGCCGTCCGAGACCGGGTAGTAGGCGGGCCGCTGCGCGTGAGGGATGTAGTAGGGGCTCGCGATGGTGGTGCAGACGAGCTCGATGCCGAGGTCGCGGCAGAGGCGCAGGAAGGCGAGCGGCTCGCGCAGTTCGGGGTCGGGCCCGAACCCGGTGCCGTCGCCGCCGAAGGCGAAGGGGTAGTCGCCGGGGCCGGCCACGCCGGGGATCTCCATCGGGACGCCGACGTCGTCCGGCCCCTTGACGAAGGGGATCATGTCGAAGAGCGAGAAACGGACGGCGACGCCGAGATCCGGCGCGGCGGCGTGCACGGCCGCCACGCATTCGCGGAAGAAGCGCGTGCGGTTCTCGAAGGAGCCGCCGTAGGGGCCGGGGCGGGTACGGGCCGCGAGAAACTCGTGCCCGAGGTAGCCGTGCGCGCACTTGACGTCGACGAAATCGAAGCCGGCCTTTTGCGCCAGTGCGGCGGCGCGTCCGAAGGCGGCGACGATGCCGGGGATGTCGGCATCCGGGACCACGTCGGCCGCGGTGCAGCCGAACTTCCTGTCGAGGAGCGGGTTCGAATACGCGGTGACGGGCTCCAGCCGGGCGTCGTCGTGCGGGTGGCTGTAGCGCCCGGAGTGCGTGAGCTGGAGGCCGGCGAGGAAGTCGTCCGCCGTGCCGAAGCGCTCCGCGTGGGCGCGGCGCATGTCTGCGAGGAGGCTCGCGAGCGCGGGCGCGGTCTCCTCCGTGATCATCATCTGGCGCGTGTTGCTGCGCCCGTCCTCCATGACGGCGCACGCCTCGCACCCGAAGAGCAGCTTGGCGCCGCCCGTTGCGAAGCGCATCCAGCGGCGGCGGGTGTTGTCGCTCGGCGCGCCGTTCGGAAGGCAGTCCCAGCCCTCCATCGGCAGGACGCACCAGCGGTTGCCGATCACGCGGCCGGAACGAAGCCGATAGGGGCGCGCGAGAGGCGAATCGGGCGCGGGCAGAATCGCGTCGTCGAGGTCGAAGCCGGCGCCGATCGCCCGCAGGTGCGCGCGGAAGGCGGCGGGGTCCTTGAAGGATGCGGGTTTGGGGTATGTCGCCATTTCTACAGCCTCTGGATGGTCATGCCGCCGTCGATGCAGATCGTCTGGCCGGTGGAGTAGGCAAGATCGCCGCGCAGAAGCATCGCGACCGCCCGACCGACATCCTCGGGCTTCCCCCAGCGCGCCTGCGGAGCAAGCCCTTCGGAGAGGAGCCGATCGTATTTTTCGCGGACGGGACCGGTCATGTCGGTGCGGATGACACCCGGCCGCACCTCGTAGACGCGGATGCCCGCTTCGGCTAAACGTGCGGCCCACAGCTGGGTCGCCATCGCGACGCCGGCCTTGCTGATGCAGTATTCGCCGCGGCTCACGCTGGCGACGGTGGCCGAGACGCTGCCGACGTTCACGATGGTCGCGGGCGTTCCGGAGGCGACGAAGCGGCGCGCCGCCGCCTGCGTGAGGAAGAACGGCCCGCGCAGGTTCGTGCCAAGGAGGCGGTCGAAGCTTTCGGGTGTCGTGTCGAGCACGTCGAGCCGCACCGTCGGCGCGACGCCGGCGTTGTTCACGAGCGCGCCGAGCGGGCCAAGAGCGGCCTCGACGGCATCCAGCAGCGGCGCGTGAGAGACGAGGTCGGCGACATCGCTTTGGAAGTAGGCGGCCTTGGGGGCGCCGAGCGCGCGGAGCGCGTCGAGGCGGGACGAAAGCTCCGCCTCCGGCTTCCGCCCGGTGAACGCCACGGCCCAGCCCTCGCGGGCCAGGGCGTCGCAGATGCCGGCGCCGATGCCTCGGCCGCCGCCGGTGACGAGAACGGTCTTCAGGGAAGGAACGGACATGACGCGGATTCTACCAGAAGGTTTCGGGAAAAGGAAGTCGAACCGGTCGCCCCGAATCGGCGGCTTCGCGGGCGGCAAGCGCCTCGGAGGAAAGCCGGAAGGCGCGGAGGGTGCGGTCGTCGGGCGGAGCGGGAACCCCGCGCGGCGGAAGTGCGAGGAGCCACGGCGCGTAGAACGGCTCCGGCGCGGGGAGCGGAAGCTCGCGCGGGGCGGCGCCGGACTCGAGCAGGACGGCGCGGCCGCGGTCGATGTCGACGGTCAGTTCGCCGCGCTCCCCCGCTACGCGAAGGCCGTCGTCGCCGTGGGGAACGGGCGACTCGGGGCGCAGATAGTCGAGCGTCGCGGTGGCGAGCGCGCCGGAACGGAGCCGCAGCGCGAGCGCGCAGGCGTCCTCGCAACCGGGCAGCGCGGGATGGGCGAGGTTGGCGTGAAAGGCGGCGACTTCGGCGACGGGATCGCCGTCCGTCGCGGCGTCGATGAAGTCGAGGGCATGGATGCCGATCCACGGAATCGTGCCGCCGTAGGCCGCACGATCGCCGAACCACGCGGGGCGCGACGCGCCCCACTTGTAGGTCTTTCGGGCGGAAAGCAGGACGGGGCGGCCGATCACCCCGGCGCGGATGGCCGCCACGGCGGCCGCGAGCGCGGGGCGCGTCCGGTTGGACAGCATCGGACACACGCGAACGCCCGACTTGGCGACGGCGGCGAAAAGCGAACGCAGCGCGGCGATGTCGAGCGCGAGCGGCTTTTCGGAAACGACATGGCAGCCGCTTCGCGCGGCGAGCGCGACAAGGCCCGGGATGCGGTCGGGCCGCGCGGAAACGATGGCGAAGTCGGGACGGGCGTCGCGGAGGAGGACGGACGCCGATGCCTCGTCCGTTGCGGAGCCGACGAGCGAAAGCGCGCCGCCCGATGCGTCGATCTCGGCGAGAACCTCGCCGAAGTGCCCCCAGTCGCCGAGGAGGACACCGCGCCGGGCACCGGGCATCGTGGATGCCGGCGCGGACGTCATGACCACTCCGGGAGAACGAGATCCCCCGCCTCGAACGCCTTCGCAAATGCTTCGGAAAGACCGGGAACGCTCCACTGGCCGCCGGGAAGGCGCACGGCGGAGCGGGAAAGCGGCGAGACGGGGATCGACTCGGAGAGCATCTCCACCGCCCGAACCTGGTGCCGGGCCAGGGCAAGGGAGCAGGGGGCGACGGACTCCGCGCCCTCCGCGAACTCCGCGTGAGATTCTGTCGCCGCCAGCACCGCGTGGAACATCTCCGCGTGCGGCGGCCTTGCGACGCCGGAGGCGACAACATAGGACTGCGCCCCCCGAACCCCTTGCACCGCCTCCCACGGGCCGTCGTGCGTCCAGCGAACGGTTCCGCGCGCGCAGTCGACGCGGATGCGGGGATTCTCGGCCGTCGCCGCCGCGTGGGACAGGCAGAGCAGGATCGGGACGCCCTCCGCGGTGTCGAAGCGGACCATGCACGTGTCGAAGGTCTCGATTTCGGGACGGGCGCGCCAGAGCGCGCCCCGGGCCGCCACGGGATCCGCCGCGCCGTCGGGGGCGGACGGCGCGGCGAACATCAGCGCAAGGTTGAGGTGGTGCGCGAAGGCGTTGTTGGCCGGGGAGTCGCGGACGGGCGTGCCGTCCGGCGCGGCGAGGCGCCCGGCCCAGCCGTTGCGGGCGTAGTAGTCGTCGCTTCGCGGCCAGACGCCGGAGACGGCGACGCGCCGGACGGCGCCGAGCGCGCCCGAGGAGAGGATGCCGCGCAGCGTCGCCACCTCCGGCGCGCAGACGTGCTGGAATCCGACGAACACGCGGTGCGGCGCGGCGGCGCGCTCGGCCGCGATCATGCGGTCCACGGCGGCGGTGCAGCCGGCGGCGGGCTTTTCGACGAGGACGTTCGCGCCCGCCGCGAGAGCCGCCTTCACGAGCGGCTCGTGCGCCGCGATCCCCACGGGGAGGCAGACGAGGTCGAGGCGGCCCGCCTCGGCGGCGAAGAGCGTCTCGGCGGTGCCGTGGACCGCCGCGCCGTGCGCGCGCAGCCAGGTGAGCGGTGCGGCGGCCTCCGGGGAGTCCGGGTTCACGACCGCCGCGGCGGCGAAATCGCACCGACCCGCTTCGGCGAGGCGGCGCAGGTGGTCGAAATGGACGGCACCGTATCCGGTGACGCCGATCAGCGCGACACGGTTCATTGGGGTGGAAGGCATCGGAAGGCCGTGGTGACGGAGTGAGTGGAAGGCGGCAGATCGGCGCCGAAGCCGACGGTGAAGCCGCAGGCGTCGGGGACGATCTCCCATTCGAGAGGCAGGCTGCAGCGCACAAGGGTGTCTCGCGAGTGCCCGCGGACAAGGAGTCGTCCGGGGCCGAGTCGCTCGACGGAGCGCCCGCCGGTGTGGAACTGAAGGCGTTGCGGCTCGTCGCCTTCCCAGCGGTCGATGACGCGGAGGAGAGAGGCGCCGTCCGGCGCGCGCGCCATCCATTCGAGACGGCGCGTCTGCCGATAGGGGCGGTCAAGGGGAAGCGGTTCGAGAAGCCCCGCCGGCGGCATCCGGAACGCGACGAGGCGCTCCCCGGCGAGGACTTGCGGCCTGCCTGCGTGCCCGGGCCCGAACGCCGTGATGCGGCCGCGGTTGGCGCGCGAAAGATAGAACGCGGGCTCGAATCCGACGGGATGCAGGATCGAGTGGCCCGACGGACCGATCTTTGCGAAGGTCTTTGGGTCGCCGTATCCCGCTTCGCAGAGCACGGGTTCGCCGGAGGCCCAGAAAAGGACCTCGAGCTCGTCGTTGTTGTGATGGCCCCACTGGTAGCCGGCGCGGAGAAGGACGAGGGATTCGGAGCCGTTGCGAAGGGCGGCGCCGAGGCCGTCGACGCGCAGGGAGGCGAGTCGTGGGCGAAGGGGCGGCACGGAGGGGGCCTCGCCCCATCCGTTTTCCTGCGAAAGCCAAGCGAGCCCGCGAGCGAGGCGGCGCGTGGCGCGGTGGGCGGCGAACCCGCGGGCGAGAAGGTCGCCGGTGTGCCAGCGCAGTTCCATGCGATGGTCGCCGAGCGTGGCCATCATGCGAAGGCCCCGGGCGTTCGGGTCGCGGGGCGTGACGAACGAGAGCGCCGCGCGAGCGAGGCGGACGAAGCGCCGGTCCGCGAACCAGTCGCGTCCGCCGGGCAGGCCGCGCTGCGCGAGCGCGAACGGGGCGAGCGTGCGCAGGACGTGGTTGAAGTAGGTGTGGGACTCCTCCCACGAGCCGGAGCGCGGATCGGAGAAAACGTCGAGCTGGAGGCCGAGAAGGCGGTTCGCGCGCGCAAGCCACGAGGCGGACGCGGGATGGTCGGGAAAGGAGCATGCGACGCCGCCGCAGACGCAGTAGACGTCCGTGAGGAAGTTCATGTTCGGCATCCCGAGGCAGTCCGGCTCGGACGAGCGCGGATCGCGCATGGGAAGCATCGTGAACTCGCCGGGATAGGAGGAGCGGCGCGCGCAGAGGTGCGCGAGGAAGAGGATTTTCGCGAAAAGGCGGGAGGCGGTCCTTCTCGGAAGCGCGCCGGTCTCCTCCATGCGGCGCAGAAGCGCGGAATAGGGGAAGACGGGGCGAAGCGTCACGGGGTTCGTTCCGCCCGGACCGCGCGCGGCGACGAAGCCTCCGGCGAGGATGTCGAGGTCGTTTTCGACGATGCGGACGATGGCCTTCGCGTTGGCCAGGAGATCGCCGAGCAGCGGTCGCAGATCCTCGGGATACGCCTCCGGATCGAATTCCGGAATCGGCGCACGCGCAGACGCCGATGGCGAGAGGTCCCAGTCCTTGACGATGTCGAGCGAAAGAAGCCCCTGGCGCTGGATGCGGGCGCGAAGCGGGGAGCGCGCGGCCTCCCATTCGGCGAGGCGGGCGGGGCCGCGATACCATTCCAGCTCGTGGGCCGGCGTCGGGTCGGGCCGGTGCCAGTCGCGGCGGCGGCCGACGAAGAGTCCGTAGGAGCGGGTTCCTCCGGCGAGTAGCGCTTCGGCGCAGAGCGCGGGAGCCGAGGCGGTGTCGCCCGGGTGCGGGTGGTCGGGCGGCAGGGAGGAAAAGGAGGTGCCTTCGCCGCCGGCGCCGAGCGAGCGGGGATCGGACGGATCGAAGCGCCGCTCGCGCAGCTCGACGAAGGCCCCCTTGAAGCCGTCCCACTCCGGGTCGGTTCGGGCGAACCAGCCGACGGCGAGTCCGGTGGCGGCGTCATGCGCGACGAATCCTTCGCGGAGCGCCGCAATCTGCGACGCCTGCGACCACGGGTAGAGACGCGCGACGAGGCGGTCGCAGAGGTAGCGCGGCGTCCGCGCGTCGTGGAAAAGCGTGTGGTCCGCCAGATCGACGCCGTCCGGCAGGAGGCCGGAATCCGCGTCCAGGGCGAAAACCCAGCGGGCGCGGGGCCCGAGCCAGGCGTCTTCGCGGATTCGGAGGAAATCCTCTCCGTCGGCCGAGGTCGCCTCGAACGAGAAGACGGCGCCGGATTCAAAGCCGTAGCGCACGCGGACCGTCGTCCAGAGCGGACCGGTCTCCGCGACGGCGCAGGAAACCGAGGCGACGCGCTCCCGGGTGTCGAGCCAGCCGCGTCCGACGCGGCGTCCGCCGGAAACGCGCAGCGTCCGGATCGGAGCCGGGACGGCGAAGGAGTCGGCGGGCGGGTCGAAACGGGTTTCGCCGAGGGGCGGCAGCAGCGCCGCGCCGCCGCCGAAGCGGAGCCAGAACCCCGGCGAACGTCCGGGGGCGGCTCGCGGCGGCGCCTCCGCCGCGGACGGGGCGGCCGGGGCGTCGCCGACCGCGAACGAAACGGTCGCCGCGGAGCCGGCGGGGAGCGAAAGGAAAAGCCCGGCGACGCCGCGCGCGGGGGCCGTCTGGAACGGAATGGGGACGCCGTTCACGAGGGCCTCGACGACGCGCGCCGGATCGACGCCGCGGGCGCGGAGGTCGAAGCGGCAGAGCGTGCGCGGCCAGGAGACGCCGATGCGTTCACGGACGGAAAAAGAAACTCGGTCTGAGGCGTGTGCTTTCACGGCAGAAGGCGGAGAAGGCCGAAACGGGACGGGGACGAATGCGGGCAGCCGGCGACGCATGGGGACCATGTTGTCTGGACGAACGCGCCGCCGGGATGGTCGCACCGGACGAACTGGGCGCGGATTTCCGTTCCGGGTCCGAAGACGAGCGCGCCCGTGCGGCGCAGAATCGCCGGATCGGCGGGCACGGAGAGTTCGGCGCTCCAGCCGCCTTCCCGGCGGCGCGCGGCTGTCCGCAGGCCGGGCATCTCCCATTCGCGCAGACACCAGCGGTCGGTCGCGGCGACGGACGGGAGGACGACGCCATTTTCGCCGGCGACGGGTTCGGCCGTGTAGAGGTGGAGAAGATCGAGCGTGGTTCCGTCGGGGGCGACCTGAATCTCCACGAACGCGCGGCCGTCGCCCGCGCCGTCGAAAAACGCCTCGAAGGCGTCCTCGCGGTAGAGGTCTCCGTCGTGCGGAAGGGCGCCGGAGCAGAGGACGTCCGCGTCGTCGCAGTCGAACGCGAGGTGGAGGGCGCCGGGAGACCAGAGGATGCGGACGGCGGGTCCGTTCGTGGTCGCGGCGGCCGTCTGCCAGCACGGATCGGAAAGGTCGCCGTCGATCGCCGGCCCCGCGCCGGACAGGCGCGGAACGTCCAGAACCGGAGGCGGGTCGAACGGCGGCGCGGCGCACGAGGCGGCGGCGAGCGCGAGACAGATGGCGGCTGCGGACTTCACGGGACGAGCATGACGAGTTTGGCGTCGGACGGGCCGAGCGGGACGGCGAACCGGATCCTGCCGTCCGGTCCGCGCGAACAGGGGAGCGCCGCGCCGTCGTCGAGCGAGACGGCGCGGGGCGCGGCGGATGCGTCCGCGCGACGGCCGGGGAAAAGGAACGCCGGATTGAACTCGACCCTGGCGGGGCCGTCGTCGTCGCCCTGTCGGCACACGGCCAGGAACGCGCGGCCGTTGGAAACGAACGGGACGGCCGCGATGCCGCGCGATGCGGCGAACGGACGGCCGAGCGCCGAATCGAGCGCGGACTTGAGCGCGACGGCGTCGACGGAGTCGAAGCAAGTCGCCGGGGCGGGGGACCGGAGGATGGGGGCCGGCCCCTCCGCGCCGCCTTGATCCAGAGCCGCCACGATGCGGGGGTTGGCAAGTCGGGGATGGGGGGCGCCGACGGCGAGGAGCGCGGCGCCGCGGGCGCGGGCGGCGAGGGCGGCGTCCCATTCCCAGTCCTCCCAGTTCGGGGCGTCCACGAGCACGAGCGCATTGGCGCCCTTCCAGTTGCGAAGGGCGTGGGTGGAGGTGACGAACGCCACGGGAACGCCCTGCTTGGCGAGCGCGGAAAAGACCGCTCCGCACATGGCGTCCACGCTCTCCTCGCCGTCCTCGGGCCAAAGGCCGAATCCCGCGCGTCCGAGCTTCGGCCCCATGCGCCGCTCCTGTCCGCGCCACGAGACGACGAGCCCGACGCCGGCCGCCTCCTCGGGGCGGAGCTGCGTCACGGTGCCGTGGACGCGGCAGCGCGCGGCGTGGTCGCGCGCCGCGTAGCGCGGGCCGTGTCCGCCCTGGGAGGAGAAGCCCGTCGCGTGATACGGGCGGAAGGCGCCGGAGTGGTCCACGCGGCCGAGAAAGTAGGTGGCGTACCACTGGCGGCGGGCGGGGCCGGGGGAGGAATTGGAGCCGAACCACCAGCGGTTCTGCTCGGCGTTGACCCAGCCCCACTCGTCGTAGGCGCCGCTGCGCAGGTCCGGATTGGCGGCGACGATGCCGGCGCGCCACCCGAGCGAGAGCCAGAGGTCCTGCGCGCGCAGTTCCCAGAAGAGATCCGTGCCGACGCCGCGGTGGGTCCGGGCCAGGTCGGCGCCGAGGTCGCCGCCGGCGAGCGGGAACGAGCCGTGCGACTCGAACGTGTAGGCGAGGCCGCGCGCGGCGGCGTCGCGTTGCACGGCGAGGTGCAGGTCGGCGTAGGAGCGCAGGAGCCAGGTCTGCCAGAGGTCTCCGAGCTCCTCTCGGATTTCGCGCGAGATCGCGGCGCGCGACCGGGCGCGCAGGCCGGGCCGTCCGGCGGAGCGGAGCCAGCGGTCGAAGCGCACGAAGTTGTCCCAGGTGAAGCACGCGCCGGCGGGAACGCCGTTCCAGCGGTCGGCGCCGCCGAGATGGAGCGCGGCCTTGCCCTGCCGCGACCAGTCTCCGGACGCCAGACGGTCGAGCTGGCGGTCGGCGACGTCGCGGAAGGCGTCCGCGCCGGATGGAAAGCGCGTCCAGGGGAGCGTGTAGTGCGAGGCGCGCAGCGCGCCGCCGAAAAGCCGGGCGGGATCGTCGCGCGCGCCGGGGCCGGTTTCGAGCAGTCCGTTCTCCCACGCCCAGATTTGGTCGTGCGCCCCGCCCCAGCCGCGCGTCCAGGCGTTCATGCCGCGGCCGAAGGTGTCGGCCCAGCGCCATGCCGGGGTGCAGAGAAGGCCGGGATGGACGGCGTTCTCCGGCACGTTCGGCGCAAGCTTCGGACCGTCCGGAGGGACGAAGAGCGCGTCGAAGGCGCGCTCGGCGAGGACCTGCCCGCCGGACAGGGCCTGGAAGCGCCAGCGCACGGGACCGAACGAGCGGCGCGCCGGAAGCTCGGTCTCGACGATGCGCTCGGAGCAGAACGGCACGGGCGCGGCGGCGGCGAGGAGATTGGTCGAAGTCCGGCCGGTGGAGAGATCTTCCTCCACGACGCGAAGCGACAGGGGGCGGGACGGGACGGCGTCGGGCTCCCCGGCCCATCCCCAGACCTCCCATTCCGCGAGGGCGCAGTTGGACTTCCAGTCGCGGCGGGGTTCGAGGTCGGCGTCGGGCGGGAGGGCGGAGACGGCGAGGGAAAACGAGCGAAGGGCCCGCGGCGCCGCTTCGCCCCGCCACTCCCACGTGGCGCGCTCCGGCGCGGAGGAAAACGGGAAGAACGCGGCGTTCGTCTCGGAATGGACGGCGGCGCCGTCCGCCAGGAGCGCGAAGACGCGCGGGTTGGCGCGGTTCCAATGGCGGTGCGGTCCGAAGCCCCAGAGGCGGACGCCGCGGACGAGGATGGGCGAATCCCAGCGCAGGGAGACGCGCTGCGCGTCGGCGCCGTTGCGGCCGGTCCAGATGGCGTGGAGGGGGAGCGTTCCGCGCACGGAGGCCGTCGTGAAGGCGGTGTCGTTCAGCCCGGAGGCGGACGGGTTCCCGGGCCACGATTCGTCGCGGGCGGCGGCGAGCGGCGCGATGTTCGCGAGGTGGTTGCGGACGCGGATGCGAAGCTTCGGGGCGGTTCCGGTCCGGTATATGTAGCGGAAGGACGTGACGCCGTCGATCCCTTCGCGCGGCATCGGTGCAGGGGCGAGTTCGGAGAGCGTCGACTCGTCCTCCTCGATCGCGATGTCGAACGGGCGGGCCGCGTCGCGCCGCGCGCGCGCGGCGGTGGAGGCGACGGAACGGAGGGAATCGTCGCGGCCCTTCGGACCGAACGGCGCGAGCGCGATGGCGCGCATCCACTCGGCACCGTGCGGCGACGCGGCGATGGCGGGGTCGTTCGGATCGATCGCGAGCAGCTGCACGCGGGCCGGGCCGACATCGGCGTCGAGCCAGAGCGGCAGCGCGCCGTCCACGCCGCACACGGCGCGGACCGTCGTGCGCGGGAAGCGGGCGCGGTCCCGCAGCCACTCGTCCGGAAGATACGCCGCGAGGGCGCTTTCGACGGGCGAGCCGGGCAGATGAAGATCCCGTCGGTGCGAGAGCGGGAGCGGCGGCAGGTCCGCACCGCGCGCGGCAACCATCTCGCCCCGGCCGCGGTCGAGCCCCGGCTTGAATGACCAGACGTTGGCAGGAAGCCATGGAAGAAGCGCCTCCGGAGCGCCTCCGGGCGGCAGGCCGCGCGATCCGGCGAAGAGCCAGAGCGCGGCGCCATTCTCCACCAGCGCCGCGACGCGCGCGGCATCGGCGGGCGGCAGGTCGAAGCGGGCGCACCAGACGCCCGCGACGGTTTCGTCCGGGGCAGGGTCGAGACCGGCGCGCGTCCCGATCCCGCGTTCCGACCAGGCGGCCGCTGCGGCGGCCGGAGGCGTTCCGTCCGGGCACAGCACGACGGCGCGTCCGGCGGGACCGCCCCGGACGGACGGGACACAGAGCGCGAGCAAGGCAAATGCGGCGAGACCTCTTTTCACGGCGAGTGCGGCGCCTCCCAGCCGAAAAGCAGGGCGTTGGCCCAGTGTTCGCCCCAGTCGGGCTTGAAGGAGTTGTTGCGCTTGGAGACGGAGCGGCGGCGGGCCAGCTCCATGCAGGCGCCGGGCGCGCCGTTGTCGTTGACGCGGAAGGAGAAGGCGAACGGACGCCCCTCGGCGCGGGCGGCGGCGAGCGCCGGAAAGGCGCTCCACGGCAGGGCGCATGTCACGTAGCGGTGCGTCGCGTCGCGCCGGCAGCGGAGCGCGGCGCCGCGAACGGGGCCTTCGCCCGGAGCCTTCGGGCATCGCGGGTAATAGTGCTTGTCGGGAAGTCCCGGAGCGCGGAGCGTCCAGACCTCGGTGCCGCCGCCGCAGGCGTCGGACACGGGATTGAGCGCGAACTCCCAGTCGGTGTCCCAGTATCCTGCGTAGCCCTTGAAGGTTCCCGGAGCGGCGGGGTGCCAGGGCTTTTCCGCGTCGGAAAGGACGTTGAAGGCGAGCTGCACGTTGTCGTGCGCCGGGGCGGCTCCGTTGGGGAGTTCGGGGCGGCGGCGGTAGGAGAAGCGCCGGACGCCTTCCGGCCACCGCAGCGCGCGCGGCGCCTCGCCGTCGCGGGCGGCGGGCTCGAAGGCGACGGCGGGGTAGAAGTCGGCGTCCTCGTCGCGCGTCTCGAAACGCGGCATGCCGGGGTCGGGCGTGGCGTCGGCGATCTGCGCGGCGAAGTAGAGGAAGTCGTCGTCCGCGCGCAGCCACGCGACGGCCGCGCCGGACGGGGGCGCGGTCTCGTGCGAGAGCATCGGCAGCCAGGCGCGCTCCATCTGCGTGGCGCCGTCGCCGCCGGCGACGACCGGTTGCGGCCACGGGGTCTTCCACGTCTCGAAGTCGTCGGGATCGGCGGGCGCGCCGGCGGCGACGAGGTTGACGCGGAGGGTCTCGCCCCACTCGACCGGGGGGCCGCCGTCCGGCGCGAACGAGAGCCGGACGGGATAGGCGTTTTCGGCCTCCGCGTCTCCGGCCGTCGCGCGAAGCGGGACGTCCGCCTCGCCGTGGGGCGGGATTTCGACGCGCCGCGGGACGTAGGGCGAGAGGCCGCCGACCTCGACCCGGAGCGTTCCGCGGACGGGACGGTTGAGCAGATTGCGGAGCCGGATGCGGAAGACCGCGCCGGAGCCGACGGGCGCGGTGGCGTCGACGAGCGCCGGGGCGACAGCCGGCACGCCCCGGAGGTCGGCGGCGTCGACGGCGGCGAGAAGCCTCTCGGCGGAACCCGGCGAACCGTCCGGCCGCAGGTAGAGGCCCGCGTCGGAGAGCGGGACGTCGAGGCGTCCGTCGGAGTCCGCCTTCGCGAGAAGGTTCCCGTTTCCGTCGAACAGAGCCACCCCGCGCGCGCCGGAAAGGAGCATGCCGGCGTCCGGGAGAGGCGCGGCCGCCGCCTCGCGCGCCGTCCAGAACGGAAGCGCGCCGGAGCGTCCGGGGCCGTCGAAGACGGGGGAGAGGTCGCCGCAGACGACGAGCGTGAGGTCGTCGGCGCCGTCGCCGCGGAAGCGCCAGACCCAGGGCAGCCCCTCCCACTGGAAGCCGTCGAAGCGGCGGTTGCCGACGAACCGCTGGAATGCGCAAAGCGCGGGGGCGACCGGCCAGGCCTGCGCGAGGCGGCGGCGCGTGCGCGCGCCGGTTCGAGGGTCGATCTCCTCCGCGTCGAACGGCGTGGCGACGACGGCGTAACCCTGGATGCCGACCACGCGGTCGTGGCCGGCCGCGAGCATGCCCGCGAGGACGCACGGAACGCGATCCGGGCTGTTCGCGACCCAGCTTTCCGTGTCCCAGAAAAGCGTCCGGCCCCGCGGGCCACTCCGGTCTCGCAGCATTCGCGGATTCGACGGCTGAAGGCCGTGGTAGTGCAGCGACAGGAAGTCGAGCCACGGCAGGAAGCGAAGGTCGCCGTCGGGGAACAGCTTGTCGAACGTGTTGGGGGCGGAGTCGCAACCGCCGGTGAGGACGTCGAGGGAAGAATCGGCCGCGCGCGCCTCCTCCACCCCTTCGCACATGGCCGTGAACATCTCCCGGTAACGGAGGTCGTCCGCGCCCCAGCCGGAGATCGAGAGGCCGTTCCACGGTTCGTTCCAGAGCTTGACGGCGTTGACCGGCCCGTGCGGTCGCCCGAATTCCGCGACGAGCGCCCGGACCCGCTCCCGGAACTCCCCGTCCCGCTCCGGCAGCCACGCGTAGTCGCTCTTGGTCCGCATCATGGATCCGTCGTCCGAAAGGTGCGGTCGAACGCGGCCGAGCGGGAGGCAGGCTCCGCGGTCCGGTCCGGCACCGAACTCCACGGCGACCGGGTAGCCGGTTTCGCCAAGCGTGCGAAGCTTTTCCGCGACATGGGCGTAGTAGGCGTCGCATCCGGGGTCGTCGGACGGGACGAACGCGACGCCCACGCGGTTCGGCGCCGTGCCCAGACGCGCGACGAGCGCGGGGTCGTCCAGATCCATGCAGACCTGGTGGAAGCGCGCCCCCGGCGGGTTCTCCGGGGCGATGCAGCGTGCGAAGTGCGCGGCGAAGAACCGGACCGGCTCCTCTCCGCGTCCCGCCGTCTCCAGCAGCAGCGCGCCCGCGCCGAAGCGTTCCGGCAGGGGCACGCCGACCTCGACGCGCGCCACGGCGCGGGGCGCGAGGTCGAGGCGCACGTCGCCGCACGGCGCCGGTTCTCCGCCGACGAGCGCGAGATCGAACACGTCGTCTCCGCGCGTTTCGAGCGTGTCGGGCACGAACAGCCAGCGCCCGCGCACGGCCATCGGCGCGTCCGAAAGGTTGCGCAGCTGGATCGTCGCCGAAACGCGTTCGCCCGGACGGGCGACGTTGCACGGGACGGAGGCTCCGATCTGCTCCACCGCGAGCGAGCCGTCCGAGCCGAACGCGCGCGACGCATCCTCCGCGCGAACGCCCCAGGCGCGGACGTAGTCCTCGCACGCGGGCTTGCCGCCCGCCGCGCGCATGAGCGGCGCGGCTTGCGCGGGAAGAGTCGCGGCGGCGAACAGGGCGGCGGTCATGGCGGAGGCGGTCGCGGCGGAGGCGGTCACGGCGTGGGAAGGGCCGCCGAGAGGGCGTCGTTGGCGGCGGCGGGAAGCGTGGAGAGGACGACCCAGGGCCCCTGCGCCCAGACGGCGACGTCGCCGGGAAGGGCGGGGTTGTTTTCGTCGGCGGGCATGGGGAGGACGAGCAATGAGCGACGAGTGACGGGTGACGGGCGAAGAACGGGGGGCGCCGCGCTCTCCTTCGCCCCGGGGGCGGAGCGGAGGGCGGCGAGAACGCGACCCGGATCGGCGGGGTCGGCGAACCGGGCGAGGAGCGCGGCGTTGCCCCAGGCGAGGGCGGAGGGGCCGAGCGTCCACGCCGCGCCGGAACCCGTTTCGAGCGCGCCCGTGGCAAGATACTTGGCACGCCAGAGCGCGACCGGCTGTGCGGTGGCGCCCCAGTCGAGGAACGCGCGCGCCTCGGCCTCGGTCGGCTGCGACCAGCCCGCGAAGACGAGGTCGCCGACCGCTTCCGGCAACGCGGGAGGAGGGTCGGCCGACGGGTCCCGGTCGAGGATCGAGGTTTCGATCCGGCGCGCACCCGGGCCGAGGACGACGCCGTTGTTCATTCCCGCTGCGAACGTCTCCGCCGCGAGCGCCACGCCGCGCGGCGTCGTGCCGCCGATGCGCACGAGAACCGTCGAGAAGGGGTTGTCGTCGAACCGGTCGCTCCACAGCCACGGGTTCATGCGCGTTTCGACGAAGCCGGCGTCGCCGCGGAAGCGGCCGAGGCCGAGACGGAACAGCTCCTTGCGCCGTGCGTCGATCCCGTAGGTCGTTCCGGCGGTGCGGGCCGCGGCGGCGCCTTCCTCCGGCGTGCCGAGCAGCACGATGTGGTCGAGCCCCTGCGCGCGCCAGGCGCCGCGGTCCGCCGGTTCCGCCTCCGGCGCGGCGGCGCGCTCCGGCGTCCCTGCGCCCTGCGTCGCGGCCAGGGCGCGCAGAAGCGGCGCGCCGCGCGCGGCCAGCGCGTCCGCCGCCGCGCGCGTTTCGGGCGACGCCGCCGGGTCCGCGCACACCAGCACGCGCCGTTCCCCCCGCGCGGAGAACGCGAGAAGGGCGAGCAGCGCGGCGGCGGACCGGAGGCGTCGGGTCATTTCTCGCCCTCTGCGGGACGGGGCTGGCGGATCGCCGCGGCGACGGTTTCCGCGATGCGGCGGGCGCCGGCCGGGTTCGGATGGACGCGGTCGGGGAAGTCGGCGGCGGCGTCCGCGAGCGGGGTCGCGAGGTCGATCACCTCGCATCCCGTCCTTTCCGCCACGCGCCGGATGGCCGGGCGGATGCCGTCGGCGAGGACGTCCTCGCGGATTCCCCATTGGCCGCCATGGAACACCGGCGGAGGGAGGCAGAGGAGGATGCGCTCGAACGACGGCTGGACCTTGAATTCGCCGACCATTTTCTCGTAGTCCGCCTCGAACTCGTCCCCGTGGGCGTCCCAGGCGTAGGGCTTGGAGTCGTTCGTGCCGAGGCAGATGACCGCGATCTTCGCGCCGCACTTGAGGGGCCGGCCGTAGCCGTAGGGGTCGGCATTTCGCAGGAGCGTGCGTCCGCCGACGCCGAAGTTCGTGACGGAATACGCCGTCCCGAGGAGAGTCTGCAACTGCGCCGGATACGACTGCGGGAACGTCTTGTCGGCGGACTGGGGCGTCCCGACGCCCTGCGTGATGCTGTCGCCCGCGCAGGCGACGAGGACGGGTTCGTCCGCATGCGCGGACAGGACGAATGCGGCGAGGAGCGGGAGAAGGGCGAGTTTCATTGTCGGCAGGGGCGGTCGGGGTGGAGGGAGGATGACGGACTTCATTCGCGCACCACGAGTTCGTGGGCGTGGGTTCGGCATTGGGGGCGGGGGGGAAGGCGCCCTTCCATGCGGGCGATCAGCAGTTCCGCCATTTCGTCGGCGGTGCGCTCGTTGTGCTTGTCGATCGTCACGACCGCGCGGTCGGGCTCGAACGGGTCGAACTCCGGGTCCGGATCGCCGTTGTCGTAGCCGGCGACCAGCACGTCGCGGCCCGGCGCGAGCCCGATGCACTTCAGGGCCGAAATGGCAACTTTGGCCCAGTGGTCGGAGATGCAGAGCAGCGCGTCGAACTTCGTCGCACGGCGCAGATCGAGCAATTTCGCGATCGCGAGGGCGCGGCACATGCGGAACTGCTCCTCCGTCCCGGAAGACCCGAATTCCGGCGCGTCGAACGAGACGCAGGGGCGCGGGCTCAGCTTCGCGGCGCGCATGGCGTTGGCGTAGCCGAGAAGCCGGTCCTGCGCCCATCCGGTCAGCGCCCGGCGCGGAAAGAACGGCACGATGGCGCGGCGGCCGCGCGCGAGAAGCCATTCGGTGATTTGGCGCGATCCGGCGCGGTGGTCCACGTGGACCCGGTCGAACGCGCGCAGTTCCGGCGCGTCTCCGTAGACGACGACCGGCATGCCGATCCGCCTGCAGATTTCGAGCGCCCTTCTCGCAAGGATGTGTTCGCCGATCGTGCTTGTCACGATGAGGCCGGCGGGCCGCGAGACGAACAGTTCCTCCACGTCGCGGCCCGTCAGGGCGTCGTGGCTCAGGATCATGACGTGCTTCCCGGCATGCGTGAGGCGCGAAAGCAGCGACATGGAAATGAAGCGGTCGCTCCAGTGCGGCGCCTCGGCGGACCCGCCTGCGAAGGGGTTTGCCTCGCCCATCACGACGACCGTCGATTCCGCGATCCCCGGAAAGCCGGCGCCGACGCCCGGCACGTATCGCTTGCGAGCCGCCGGACTGCGGCGCACGACGAGCCGGCGGCGCTCCGCCTCGTCCATGGCGGCCGCGGCTGTGTTCCGCGCCACGCCGAACTTCTCCGCAAGGGCCCGCTCCGACGGAATCGCCTCGCCGGGCGCAAGCGCGCCGGACTCGATGGAGCGCTCGATCCAGCGCAGGACGCGCATTCGTGGCGGTTCCGCGTGCGGGGAACGGCCGCCTTTCGGAAGGATGGAAAGGGTGGACATGTGCCAAAACCTCGTGATGGGGCATACCATATCTTTCCTCTTGGTCCAAGTCAAGGTCCAAATGCCATGCTTAAGCCAAAAGTTTCTGTTTGGATCAATTTGGGCCGTTTTCCGTTGACACCGCCGCGCGAATCGCCCATGATGGCCTCAAAGCCGGAGAATTCCGGACTTGTCTTCCACACCATGCACACAGCAAGGAAAGCACTTCGCATGAAAAAGCAGTCGAATGCCCTTCGCCCGGAATCGGGCCTCCGGTTCGCGGCCCTCTCCGCGCTCTGCGCCCTGGCCTCCGTCGCGGCGTCCGCCGCCGAAATCCACTGGACCGGCGGCGACACGCTCGCTTCGGGCGAACCCGATACGTTCGGCGTCGCCGCCAACTGGGAGGGCGGCATCGCGCCAGACATCACCGATGCGTCCACGCGGATCGTCATCGACCAGGAAGGCGCCGGCGTTATCTGGCGCACGGCCAACGCCTCTTCCCAGGCCACCTACAACGCCCCTGTGACGATCGGGTCGGACACCAACCCGGCCGTGACGGTCGTCCTGCGCCCGTGGCGCAACCAGAACAACCCCAGCAACGACGACCCCGGCATCCACTACTTCGCGGGCGGGATCGTGATCACCGGCGCGAACACGCGCGTCGTCGTCTCGAAAGGCGGCTGCCTGCACCACAACGGCTCGCTCACGCTCGATGCGCGCTCGTCCGTGACCGGCGAAGGACTCTTCAAGGTCGCGGAAAAGCTGACGATCCCCGGCCGCGACTACGATGCGCTCACCCTTTCGGTCGGCCGCAACAGCGTCGTCGACACCTACGCGCTCGAAGGGGACGCCGCGACGACCGGCCCGCTCTGGCTCACCGCGACCGACCGCGGGCGCGGCGTGGACAGCGTCGTGACGCTCGACCTCTGCGGCAACGATCTTTCCGTCGGAGCGGTCCGTCTCGGACGCCTCGACTGGCAGACGCAAGCGCAGTATCCCGGCAACCAGTCCGGATTTGGTTCCGTCGTGCTGAACGGAGGGACGCTCTCCGTCTCGGGCGACTTCACGTCGCTCGCGGACGCCTACGGCGTGGGCAACGACGGGACGACCGGGCTTTCGAACCAGGACGCCATCTCCACGGGAGGAAAAGGCGGCGCGCTGCGCATCGGCGGCTCCTTCACGAACGTCGCGACCCGCTCCGCGTCGGGCTGGACCGTCGAGGACGCCGACCTCGTCCTCTGCGGCGACGGCTCGGCCGTGCAGGACGTCGAGGCGATGAGCCGCGATGTCGGCGACACGGAGACGTGCTGCCTGGCGAACTTCTGCTGGCAGTCGCTGACGGTCGAGTCCGGGGCGAACGTCCGTCTCGTGGACGACAGCGTCAACGTCTCCGCATCGACCGGCCCGGAGGCCGTCTATGTCGGAAACCTCGTCGTGGAGGCGGGCGCGATGCTCGACCTGAACGGCATCGCGCTCTACTACTACGGCACGGCGACCCTCGCCGGAACCGTGACGGGCGGCACGCCCCGGAAGCTCGCCAAGACCGGCGGCGTCATGCGCGTCGTCACGTTCCCCTTCGAAGCCCCCGCCGCGACAGGCAGCGACGGCCGCTGGGTCGGCGCCATGGCCGCCGGCAAGATCAACGGCGAATCCGTC
The DNA here is from genome assembly GCA_946612175.1 of uncultured Verrucomicrobiota bacterium. Taxonomy (GTDB): domain Bacteria; phylum Verrucomicrobiota; class Kiritimatiellia; order RFP12; family UBA3636; genus UBA3636. The sequence goes on along the minus strand of CAMOEO010000006.1, from coordinate 4,712 downwards.
CCGACGCTCTTTGTCAACACGGCGGACAAGGGACAGAGCGGCACGCCTAACTACCTCCATGCGCTCCAGCTCGTCGGCGGTACGCTCGTCGAACGCGCCAACTACCCCGTCAACGCCAACACGGTCCTCGGCGTGGCCGGAAACAGCGGGACGGCGAACAAGTTCCTCAACTTTCTCGTGGCCGACCTCGGCGACGGCGCGGGAGCGAACCTTCTCTTCAACGCCGGCGGCTACTCGACCGTCGGACGCATCGGCGCGGGTGCGACCGTGGAGCAGCTCTGCTCCAACCGCAGGGTCGTCTACGGGACCGCCGGCTACGCGGTCGCGGACTTCGACCGCGACGGCGTGTCCGAAATCGTCGCCTTCGGCCGCGGAGGCGGCGGATGCGTCCACCTCCTCGACAACGGCGCGATTTCCTGGACGGCCAACAGCGCCTCCGGCGGCAGCCCGCTCTCTTCGGGCGGCGTGGCGGACCTGAACGGCGACAAGGTTCCCGAAATCTTCGCCATCGGGAACGGTTCCGGATTCGGCGTCGTGGCCCTGACCGCCGCGGGCGGCAGCTACACCTCCGCCGGCGGAACGCTCGTCGAAAACCTCGTGGCGACGAACTCCGCCGGCAGCCAGCTCTCATCCGGCGAGGACTTCGGCTCGGCCGCGGCGGCCGACCTCGACGGCGACGGCGTCCCCGAATTCGTCTTCACGGACGCCAAGGCCGCCGCCGGCGCAACTCTCAAGGTCGTGAACCAGGAGGGACGGACGCTCTTCACGGCCTCCGGCGCGCACGGTTCGTTCGCCCTCTTCGACCGCGATGGCGACGGGGACCTCGAAGTCCTCTTCGGGCGCAACCTCTACAACGGCAACGGAACCATCTTGGCGACCCTGCCGATTCCCGCTCCCGCCCTCGGGTTTTGCACCGCCGTCCCGCCCGTCCTCGCGGACCTCACGGGCGACGAAATGCCCGAGGCGGTCTATGTCTGCACGACAGACGCGGGCGGCATGACAGGCCGCTACGTCACCGCCTACGACTTTGTCAAGGGCGAGACCGTTCCGGGATTCCCGGCCGCGCTCAAGGCGGAGCTGGCCGACGGCGTTTCGGACAACCTCTGGATGGCCGGCGCGTTCACCTACTGGAGCAGCAGCCAGATTCTCGTGGCCGACCTGGATTGCGACGGCGCCTGGGAGATCGTCGTCGGCGTCGGCATCTACGACCGCAACAACAGTGCCGGCAGCGTGACGCCCGCGACCCTGAACGTCGTCCGGACGCCGTATCTGGTGCAGACCCGGTACGGACGGACCGCCGAGGAGACAGGCTGGTACTCGCTCAAGCACGGGCCTCTCATGGACTGTCGGTTCCCGGCGAAGCGGCGCGCCCCGACGGTCCTCGTGGTCCGGTAACCCCTGTGCACTCCCGTTCCATCGGAAGACACGGGGACTGGCTCGCCTCGCGCGCCCGGTGGGCGCGCGAGGCGGCTGCGTTGCGCCCCGTTCTCCGCCATGTCCGCGTTCCGGCCGTCGCCGTGGTGCGCCCCGTTCGGGATGGCGCCGCCTGGCAGGGCTGGCGCGCGCAGACGGTTTGCGCGGCGGAGGAGTTCTTCGCGCGAGAGGATCTCGACCGAACGCCGTGGAACGCGGTTTTCGACTTCGGATCGGAAGTCGTCGGACGCCTTGAACTGAGCCTTGCGCCGGACGGATTCCCGTGGGACGCGCCGCTACGCGTGGAGGCGAAGTTCGCGGAATCGCTTTACGAACTGCGAAGAGCCTGCGACGCGACCCCCGACGGCGGTTTGAGCCGCGCGTGGCTGCAGGACTTCGTGGTCGTGGTCGACGGACCGGTGACGCGGGTCCGTTTTCCGCGCCGCGCCGCGTTCCGCTACGTCCGGCTCCGCGTCTGGGGGATGGTTCGCGCTCGCTGGAGGCTCGCCGGCCTGTTTTGCGTGACGGAAACCTCGGCCCCGCCGCCGCCTGCCGCCATCCGCGGCGGGGAGAACGCGCTCGACGCGGAAATCGCCTCCGTTTCCGTCCGAACGCTGCTGTGGTGCATGCAGGACGTGTTCGAGGACGGGCCGAAGCGCGACCGCCGGCTCTGGCTCGGCGACCTGCGGCTCCAGGCGCTCTCCGCCTATTCGCTGTGGCGCGGCACGGCCGGCTTCTCCGCCGCCGCCGCGCTCGTTCGACGCTGCCTGCTTCTCTTCGCGTCGGCCGCACGGGACGAGGACGGCGCCGTTCCCGGATGCCTTTATCCGCGCGATCCCGATCCGCCGGAGGCCGGAAACTTCCTATTCGACTACCAGGCGCTTTTCGGAGACGTCCTGCTCGACTACCTCGACGCGACGGGCGACGCCTCGACGGCCCGGGACCTCTTCCCCGCCGCGCTACGCCAGACGCGCCTCGCCCTCGCCGAGATCGACCCGGCGACCGGGCTCTTCCGCGACAGCGGAAAGCACTGGCTCTTCCTCGACTGGAAGGACGGACTCGACAAAACCTGCGGCGAGCACGGCGTTGTCGTCTATTCCGCGCTGCGGACCCGAGAACTCGCCCTGCGCCTCGGCTTCCACCGAGAAACGTCGGACCTTCCGGCCCGAATGGCCAAGCTGCGCCGCGCCGCTCGTGCAGCGTGGCGCGACCCGGCGAACGGGTATTTCGTCTCGGGCCCGGATCTCCAGGTCTCATGGGCGTCGCAGATCTGGGCCGTTCTTTCCGGAATCTGCCCGGCTCGCCAGGCGCCGTCGCTCCTGCGTCGGACGCTCACCGACCGCGTGATCGTTGGCACGGGCGGGCCGTATCTCTGCAACCAGATGCTTCTCGCTCTCATGCGCTTCGGCATGGCGCGCGAGGCTCTCTCTCTCGTGCGATCCTTCTGGGGCGGCATGGTCGAACGCGGCGCGACGACCTTCTGGGAGGTCTTCGACCCGCAGGATCCGTTTCGCTCGCCCTACGGCAACCCCGCGATGAACAGCGGCTGCCACGCCTGGAGCGTCCCTGTCTGGTTCCCCCGAAAGGGCCGATGCCTCGGCCGCCGCCGGTGACGAGAACGGTCTTCATGCGATCGCCTCGGCGACGCCGCCCTTGAACTGGCGCGTCCTGCCGTCGAAGGAGAGGCCGACGGCCCAGACGGGCTTGTCGGCGGCACGGTAGGGCGCGGCGTGCTTCCTGCGCTGGATCTGCGTCATCGCCAGCTTCGGCGGCTTGTCCACCTTGAGCTCGAAGACGTAGGTGCCGCAGGGATGGTCGGCCACAAGGTCCGTGCGGCCGCCGGCGTGCGAAACCTCCTGCATGACGCGGAAGCCCTGGCCCTGCAGGAGGAACTTCAGGCACCGCGCGTAGGAGAGCTCGTGCGGCTTCCCCTCGGTCGAGCCATAGACCGCCCCGGCGTAGAGGGCCGAGAGGCCCTCGAAGAAGGCCGGCCACTGGGCACGGCGGAGTTTTACGCCAAGGGACGACGCCCAGCGCGTGTCCTTGTCCGCGACAAGCCCTGCCATAAGCACCGAAAGGTCCCGGCGGACCTCCTCGTCGGGAACGGTCAGGTCGAACAGTCCTGCCGAATAGTGCCCAATCGTCAGATACCCGGTCTGGTACAGCATCGCCGGAACGGTAAACCGCCTGAGGTCGGACACGTCCAGGTCCTCCTTGGAAAGGCCGGACACATTTTCGGGATCGACCGCCAGCATGTCATCGCGCTTCAGCATGTTCAACAGGAACGACGCCTTGCCCGTCTCCGCCCAGTAGAGTTCGAATTCCGGTCTCCGGTTCGCCATCGTGAGGTTGATGGAGACGGGATTGTAGACGTTCTCCCCTTTGTAGAGCCAGAAGCGGTAGCCGTTGTAGAGGCGCTTGATTTCGGCGCGGTAGGCCTCGGCAAAAAGGCCAAGAACCCGGCGGTGCGCCTCCATGTGCTCCGCGAAGTAGCGGCCGAGCTCCTCCTCCGTGTAGCCGAGCATCATCGCATAGTCGTCGTCGAAGGAGATGTCCACCAGCGACGAGAGCGTCGAGAAGATCGAGAGTTTGGTGAACTTCGAGACGCCCGTGATCATCAGGAACCTGATTTTCCCGGAGCGGTCCTTCGCGGCCGCATGGTACGCAACGGAGCGACCGCGCGCGTCAAGGTCGCGCGATCACAAATTGCGGAGCGAACGGCTTTCGCGGTAGTCGCGCCAGACGTTCTCGAACCAGTCGTCGGGATGCGGGATCGGACGAACGGGAGCGAAGCGGTTCCGGAACAAAGGTCCGGGGGCGCCTTCCGCCGGAACGGCGAGTTCGGTCTCCTGGACCAGGCTGCGGAAGGCGGGGTTTTCCGGCAGGACGCGGCCGGAGGCCGCATCTCCTTCCAGGACGAGCGCCGAACCGCGCGAGCCGGCGCCGGCCTCGACTTCGGCGAGGCAGGCCTCGAGATAGGCGACGGAGGCGAGGCAGAGCTGCCATGTGCGGAGCGCCTCGGCGGCTTCGCGGGGCGCGGAGGGGCCGGAAGCCGGCACGAAGAAGCCTTCCGTCTCGATCGTGGCCAGCTGCGCGCGCGCCTCGGCGGCGGCGCGGGAAAGCGCGGCGGCGTTGCGCACAGGGCCGGCCGCCGCGTCCATGCGCTCCTGCAACGCGCGGCGCTCCGCGCGCCAGTCGCGAGTACCGCGCAGAAGCGCGGCCAGACGCTCCGCTTCGCGCGAGACGGCGGCGCACGGAGTACTCCCCCCGGCGCTTCGCGCCACCCCCCTCTCGGAGGG